>CANSGE010000046.1 GCA_947646295.1 uncultured Bacteroidales bacterium | reverse complement strand
CGCCTGCCTGCTGTATACGTCGATAGGCGAAGGATTCAAAGTGGCCGATACCGATTGCAACCTGCGGCTGCAGGAAATCATCTCGGGCTTTGCCTGTAACGGCAGCATAGACTCCGTGCGAGCAGCCGCGGTGCTGGAGCAATGTGTCAGCATGAAAGCTGTCACCCCTGACACCAGGGCTAAGATGAACGTGGTAAGGGTGCTGTCGGGTATCAATAATGTACACTTGGCTGAGTCGGTTTCAATGAAAGAGATGATGGCCGACAAGCAGATGAGCAATCTGCTTGCATTGGTGAAAGCGTTCAATATACTCGATGGGGTTGGTGTGGAGCAAGTGCGCGCCGATATACGCGCCAGGATACTCGAGATACTCGGTTGCCCCAAGGATGAGGAAGAAGTGTACCGCCTGGCTGTGGTGGAAGACCTGCACAATGAATTCAAGACCAGCATCATCTTCCCGGCCGGCAACAATATGCGAGCTGCTGAAAGCGATCAGGCCGAGGCTATAGTGAAGACTATCGCCGCTTTCCTCAACAGCGAGGGGGGCACGCTGTACATCGGTGTGGATAATCTCGGGATTCCGCGCGGACTCGAAAACGACTTCAAATATCTCAGCAACGGTTCATCTGACTTTGATTTACGTGAGGTTCAGGATAAATTCCTGCTGAAGCTCCAGAGCTATATCAAGCAGCAGATAGGGCTTGTGGTGGATGGCACCCCGCTCATCCCGCATTATATCCGTATAGGATTCGAGGATATGGATGGTGCCTCCATCTGCCGTGTCACAGTCAATCCATGCGAAAAGGCCGTAGTCTTTACCGACGGGCGCCTTTTTGTGCGCAATTATGGCGAGAGTCGAGAGATCACGGGCACGAAAAATGTGCGCGCTTTCATCACCGGACGCCGTGTGAGCAAATAGCCGTCTGTACGTTTTCGGACAGATACGCATTTGTAAGTCGTTGATTTTCAGGTGCGCTTGACATACTTCGCAAAATTTATTTATTTTGCGGCATGGACAGACAACTTGAAAAATCCGAAATCCGGCGCATTAAATTGCGCCGATATATAAAATGGGGCATTGCCGGTGCTGTGATTGTCGCCGGAGCGGCGGCTCTGCTCTCATCGGTGGCCAAAAGCGTGCCGCAAAATGACTTGGTGATCGTGACAGTCGATCACGGCGACCTCGAAGCCACTGCGGCCGCTGCAGGCTATGCCACGCCCGCATATGAGGAAATCGTAAATGCTCCCGTATCGACCCGCATACTTGACGTATTCGCCCAGCCGGGCGACAGCGTGCGGGCCGGCATGCCCCTGCTGCAACTTGATCTGGAGGATGAACAGGTAAATTATGAAAAACTTACCGATACATATAATATAAGCTGTCAGGAACTCACAAAACTTCAGCTCGCCGCGCGAAATCGCCTCAGCGAACTCGAAATGCAGATCAAAGTCAAGGATATGGAGCTGAGCCGCCTGCGCATCGACGTCGAAAACGAGCGTCGTCTCGATAGCCTCGGCAGCGGGACCGGCGAACGCGTGCGGCAGGCGGAGACGGCATGCCGCACCGCCGAGCTGGAGCTTGCTCATCTGCGCAGTTGTCTTGCCAACGAGCGCGAAAATGCACGTGCCACCGAAGTGGTGCAACAACTCAATGTAAGCTCTATAAAAAAAGACCTCGATCTGAAAGCCGGAACGCTCCGTCGCGGGCGTATCCCGGCACCGGCCGACGGTATCCTCACTTATATCATCTCGGAAATCGGTTCGCAGGTGAGCACCGGCACGAAAGTGGCCGTGGTGGCCAATCTCTCGCAATTCAAACTCAAGGGTGAGATTGCCGAGGGCAGCGCTTCGCGCATTGCGATCGGATCAGACGTGACGGCCCGTATAGGCCGCGACGAACTCACCGGCCGGATCACCAATATATCGCCGCAGGCCGTCAATGGACTGATTTCATTCACTGTCGATCTTGACGACCCGTCAAACGCGCGACTGCGCCCCGGGCTGAGAGTTGATCTTGCCGTCAACTACGGATTCAAGGACGACGTGGTGAGATTGCCCTCGGGAGCATTTTTCAAAGGAGCCGGTGAGTATGACATCTTTGTGCTCGATGGCGATGACCGTCTTGTGCGGCGGCGTGTGAAACTCGGCGACAGCAACCGCCGCTATATAGAAGTGGTCTCAGGCCTCGCTGCAGGCGACCGCGTCGTGGTAAGTGATATGGAAAAGTATATTAAATCAACAGAGTTGAAAATCAAAAATTAATAGTAATATGTCGATAATCAGACTCAGTGGTATCAGCAAGGTATACCACACTAAAGAAATCGAGACTACAGCTCTCGAAAATATAAATATCAACGTCGAGCGAGGCGAATTTGTGAGTATCATGGGACCAAGCGGTTGCGGCAAGTCCACATTGCTCAATATCATCGGGCTGCTCGACCGTCCCACCACCGGAAGCATAGAGCTGCTCGGCCGCAGTTTCGACACGGGCTCAGATGGAGATCTGGCACATTTCCGCAACGAGAACCTTGGATTCGTATTCCAGAGCTTCCATCTTATCCCATCACTCAACGTGGCCGCCAACGTGGAGCTGCCCCTGACCTATCGCAGCGGGATGCATGCGGCTGAGCGCCGCCGGCGTGTGCAAGAGGTGCTCGAGCGCCTTGAAATGTCGCACCGCATCAAGCATCTCCCCTCACAGCTCTCCGGAGGTCAATGCCAGCGTGTAGCCATCGCCCGAGCTATGGTAGGGCGCCCGGCTATTATCCTGGCCGACGAACCCACCGGTAATCTCGACAGTAAAATGGGTGCCGAAGTGATGGCTCTCCTGCATAAGCTCAACAAAGAAGACGGAACCACGATCGTGATGGTGACGCACAACGAGGCGCAGGCTCTCGAGACAGATCGTATAATCCGCTTCTTCGACGGTCGCGTAATATCATGATGCCATGAAGACGAAACTTTTGCAGATTCTTTATGACGTGCGGCATCAGCCCGTCATAGCCTGGGTGACTTTCATCGCTACGGCTCTTTCAATTTTTCTGATTATGGTAGTGGTGATGATGCAGAGGGTGTCGGTGGTGCCTTTCGCGCCCGAAAGCTGTCGCGACCGTCTGCTTCTCGGAGCTTACATTCATGTGTCCGACGACGGTCACAATGATTCTTCTGCTCCCATGAGCTATGAAATCGCCCGGAAACTCTATGAAGGCCTCGATGGCGTGGAGCATACTTCATTTTTTATTCGTGACTGGGACCCTGTGGACGTCAAGGGAACGAAAAATGAATATATCACAGCCAAGAGCCGCTTCGTAGATGCTGAATTTTTCAATATTTTTGACCACAAACTGCTGCAAGGACGTTTTTTCACTCCGGAGGAGGTCAAGGCCGGTATTCCTGTAGCAATAATATCCGAAAGAATTGCCCGGGAGGCCTTCGGTGATGATAATCCGGTGGGAGCGACAATAATTATTGCTCAGAAAGATTACCGCGTCTGCGGCGTGGTGGCCGATAGTTCGCCGCTGGCATCCACCGCTTTTGCCGATATCTTCCGCGTGGCATGGCCTGAAAATCCTGAATTATATTACGGCGATATGTTCGGGCGCTTTTATGCGGGATTGCTGGTAGCCGATGGTGTGGATTTCGAGTCTGTGCGCGAGCAGGTGCGCCGACGCTATGATGAGCTGGATTCAGAACTCGCCCCCGAAGGTAAGAAAACAGTGTATCACGGTTCACCTTTTGACCAGGAAGTCATCGGTGCGGGACTGAGCGGCAGCAACGTCACCCCCGACGTCGGATCCGCCCGTCGCATGCGCTATATCATCTATGCCATTCTGCTGATCGTGCCGGCTATCAATCTGAGCAGTATGCTCCACAGCCGCATGCGCCGCCGTGTGAGTGAGATCGGTGTACGCCGCGCCTATGGATGTACCCGCAGCCGGATTGTATTCGATATCATATCCGAGAACTTCATCGTCACGTTGGCCGGTGGTTTCATCGGGGTAGCGGCCGGAGTGATATTCGCTTATTCTTACTCAGGCCTGTACGGCTCGGTGGCAACTCTTGGCCCGGAGGCTCGGCCTGAAATCGGAGCATTGCTCAACTGGACCACCATCGGTATAGCCGTAGGTCTGTGTTTTATTCTCAACATTATCAGCGCTTCGGTGCCGGCCATCCAGGCTGCCCGCGTCAACCCTGTAGAAGCAATCAATAAGAAATGAAAAGACATCTTTTGGCGCAGATGCGCAACGAATGGAGCTCAAATATCTGGATGATCGTGGAGCTGTTTATCGTAAGTGTGGTGCTGTGGTTTATTTTTGCGACATTGGCCATGTACTATTCTATGTATAAGGTAGACAAAGGGTGGGACAGTCATGACATCTGTCTGGCCTCGACAAATGTCGTGCCCCAGGACTCACCGCACTACCATCCCTACGACAGCACAAGCACGCCCCGCACCGATCTGCAGCTGCTCGTCAATAATCTCCGCAACAACGAATATGTGGAAGCCGTAGGATTGGGTCAGAACGCGCTGCCATACAATTATAATTATTACGGTACATCCATGGGGCTTGTCACGCCCGACACCACATTTATGTATTATGCCAACCGCCGCATGATGTCGCCTGATATGTTCAAGGTCTTCAGAATCGAGGGTGCAAACGGTGAGACGCCCGAGCAGCTCGCCGAGATTCTTGAGCGCGATCAGGTGATAATTTCGGGCTACGAACTCTTCGATGAGAATCTGAGTGATCCTGACAGATTCATCGGACAGCAGGTATTCATCGGTGACACGGCGAGTGTGTTTTATGTGGCTACGAAAGCTTACGGGATGCGCCGAAGCGATTATGAGCCCCTACGGGGCGGGGTGGTCTATACGCCGCTTGGCGGGATATGGCCCAGGGAACTCGCCGTAAGGGTGAAGCCCGGCATGAGTGAGAAATTCCTGCAGTCGCTCACTCACGACGATAAGCAGGTCGGCAATGTCTACATCAACAACCTTCGCACGATTGAGGCCGAACGCGAAAATGCACATTACGATATAAATGTCTCGATACGCAATTTCATAATATGTGCTTCATTTCTACTTTTGGTCATTTTCCTGAGTTTTCTTGGTACTTTTTGGTTCCGTACTCAGGAGCGCACCTCTGAAATAGCCATCCGCATAACCAACGGAGCCACACGACGCGATATTTTCGCCAGATTCGTCGGTGAAGGTCTGGGGCTGCTTGTGATAGCTACTGTGGCGGCGGCAATTGTCGATATTCTACTCATTAAATATGATACCCTGCCGATCGAAATCACTTCGCTCACCTATTATGTGATACCCTTTGTATTCATCCTGCTTTCCGCTATGACGGTGGCTGCAATCTGGACTCCGGCCTCGAAAGCTATGAAAATAGATCCGGCTTCGGCACTTAAAGATCAATGAGACGCTTTTTTATACTTATAATATCATTTGCGGCCGTCCTCGCTGATGGAGAAGCCCGCGAGCTGACACTGACGCTCGACGATGCCATATCCATGGCTCGTCGGCACAGTGTCGATGCCGCCGTGGCCCTCGATGAGCTGCGCACTGCATATTGGCAATGGCGCGCTTACCGGGCCGAGCGCCTGCCGGAGATTGTGCTTTCGGCCACGGCTCCGGCCTATGTCAATCAATATTCATCGTATATGGATGCCGAGGGCGACTATAGCTTCGTGCGCAGCCGTTATCTCGATGCGCAGGGGCAGCTTTCCATCACTCAGAATATTCCGCTTACCGGCGGCCAGGTGAGCCTTGTATCCTCACTTGACTTTCTGCACCAATATGGCGCGGACGCTTCCGACCGCTACATGACTATCCCGGTGGCCCTCACCTTGAATCAGCCTATTTTCGCCGTAAACAATCTAAAATGGGACAGCCGTATCGAGCCGGTGCGTTATGCCGAAGCGCAGGCTGCCTTTCTGAGCGCCACCGAGGATGTGGCTTGCTCGGCCATTTCCTATTATTTCACCTTGATACTCAATCAGGAAAATCTGAAAATCGCCTCGCAGAATCTCGAAAATGCTGAAAAATTGTATGCCGTGGCGGTAGAAAAGCGCCGTATGGGTCAGATCAGTGAGAATGACCTCCTGCAGATGGAACTGAATATGCTCGAGGCACAGGCCGAATTGACCGACTGCGAGAGCGGTGTGAAGAGTGCGATGTTTTCCTTGCGCTCCTTCCTTGCGCTTGATGATGATGTGGAAATCCTCACAGTGATTCCCGAAGCCGTCCCCGAGGTCGACATCACATATGCTGATGCCTTGGAGCGGGCCTTGGCCAACAATAAGTTTGCCCGGAATATGCGGCGCCGCCAGCTCGAGGCCGACTATGAGGTGGCAAAAGCCAAAGGCGATCTGCGACGTATCGACCTCTTCGCCCAGATAGGATACACAGGCACCGACTCGAGATTTGACGATGCTTACTCACGCCTGCGGGGAAATCAGCGCATCGAAATCGGTTTTTCGATACCTTTGGTCGACTGGGGCAAACGCCGCGGCAAAGTCAAAGTCGCCGAGAGCAACAGCCGTGTCACCGAAAGCCGTCTGCGGCAGGAGAAGATGGATTTCAGCCAGGATCTCTTCGTGCTTGTGGAGCGCTTCGGCAATCAGCGCCGACAACTCGGACTTGCCACCAAATCCAACGAAATCGCCGCACGCCGCTATGATACCAATGTGCAGACTTACCTGATCGGCCGCATCTCCACTCTCGACCTCAATGACTCCCAAAATAAAAAAGACGAGAGCCTGCGGCGGTATATTGACGAGCTGTACAAATATTGGAGCTATTGGTACCAGTTGCGCTCTCTTACGCTTTATGATTATGAGAATGGCTCCGACATCACTGCCGATATTGCAAAACTGATTAATGAATAGTAACTTTGTATCATGATTTTGATTGTTGATGATGAGAATGCCGTGCGTTTGTCGATAAGTCTGGCGCTTTCACGTGCAGGCTACGCCTGCGAATGCGCCTCCACAGAAGCCGAGGCGATGGATCACGTGCGCGATGAGGCTTTGCAGCTTGTGGTACTCGATATGAATCTTACCCTTACCACCACCGGGCAGCAAGGTCTCGAGATGCTGCGCAAGATCAAGATATTGCGTCCGGAAGTGCCTGTGATCATGCTTACTGCCTGGGGGACTATCCCGCTTGCGGTGCAATCCATGTCGCTCGGCGCCGAGGATTTTCTTACAAAGCCCTGGAGCAATGCCGATCTGCTTGCCAAGGTGCGCAAGTTCCTCAGCAGGCATGAAGCTGAGGCGGTTGAGGAATCAGCCCCCACGCTCGACGAAATCGAGCGCGATGCAGTCATCAAAGCACTCCGTGCCTGCGATGGAAATCTATCAAACACTGCCCGACGGCTCGGTATCACCCGGCAGGCTCTATATCGTCGGATGGAAAAATACGGTCTGTGATGAGATATAAGGTTTATGCTTGGATAGCCTGCTTGGCGGCCTTGGCCTTGACAGCGTTTGCATTGCTCGGCTACACATTAATATATAGTGATCGCCGCAGCGGTTTTGTTATTGGCGATCCTTCTTGGCTACCGCTCGGCAGCCAAGCCATTGCGGGCCGTCGAAAACGGCATATACCTGCTCAAAGCCCAGGACTTCGGCAGCCGCCTGCGCAAGACCGGTCAGGCCGATGCCGACCACGTGATAGAGCTGTTCAACCGGCTCATGGACAGCCTCAAAAAGGAGCGGCTGAAAAATCTTGAGCAGGATTGTTTTCTTGCACAGCTTCTCCAGGTATCTCCCATGGGGATAGCCATATGTGATTTTGATGGCAATATCGTGCAGACTAATCCGGCTTTCGACAAAATCATATCACCGGATTTCCTGGCCGAGCTTCAGAATCTGAAGTCCGGACAGACGGAAGTCGTGCGCCAGGGCTCGTCGCAGATTTTCCGGTGTTCGCGTCTGAGTTTTATGGATTCAGGTTTCCACAGGCCGTTTTTCATAGTAGAGCGTATCACAGAAGAAATTTCGCACGCCGAACGCGACGTATTCAAAAAAATCGTACGCACCATAGGCCATGAAGTCAATAATACCCTCGGTAGTGTTTCTTCGGTACTCGAGACTCTCTCTGATATACACGCGGCCGAGCCGGCCGTAGGCGCCGCCATCGGAAGTTGCCGCGACAGCTGTGCCAAGCTTGTCAGCTTTGTAAAGGCCTATGCCGACATCGTGAAGTTGCCCGATCCGGTACTCGCTGATGTGAATCTTGCCGGCGAACTCGGCACGATGATGCCTGTGCTTAAGGGACTCGCGCCCGACAATGTCACTGTGGAGCTGGCCGTGGAAGGAGTAGGGGACATCCGGGCCGACATGATGCTGATAGGCCGCGCCGTGATCAATATCGTGAAAAATGCGGTTGAAAGCATAGGCGCCAGACCTGATGGCCGCATCACATTGCACGTGAACGGTAGTAGACTGCACATTACCGACAATGGGCCAGGTATCACCGATGAAGTGGCACGGAGTCTCTTCACTCCATTTTTCTCTACCAAATGTGCCGACCGCGGCCTGGGCCTTATGCTCGTGGCGGATATCCTGCGGGCACATGGCGCGAGATTCAGCCTCTCTACCGACCATGTGACGGGTCTGACTACTTTCGTGATTGAATTTCAGCCGGCTGTATAATACTTTCGCTTTCAATTTTTTTGTTTACCTTTGCGCGTGAATTCTTCAACTATGCTGAAAGGTAAAAAAGATGTTGATACGGTACGTAAGTGTTTTAGGAATATGTCTTGGCGCACAATTTGCAGTTTTTTCGCAAACTCAAGGGGATACCGCTCAGAGTGATACGATCGGAAGTCAGACGCTCCGTGAAGTCATCGTCACAGGAAATTCCTCTGTGCAGCGCGTCGAAAATGTCCAGCTCGGAGCCGAGCGGCTCGAAATGGGTGTTCTCGAAAAAGCTCCCGTGCTTTTTGGTGAAGTGGATATCATCAAGTCAATCACCCTGCTTCCCGGCGTGCGGCAGGAAAGCGAAGGCTCCGGCGGCTATATGGTGCGCGGTGGCACTGCGTCGCAGAATCTCGTGCAACTCGATGGTGCCACTCTCTACAATCCGTCGCATGTGATGGGGATATTTTCGACATTCAATGAAGATGCCCTCGGGGGCGCCATACTCTACAAGGGACTGATGCCGTCATATTTCGGCGGTGCGACATCGTCGGTGCTCGATATTCAGCTGGCCCCTGGCGACATGGAGCGCTGGCATGCCGGAGGTACCATAGGGCTGCTCGCGGCCAAAATCAATGCCAACGGACCCATCCTGAAGGATAAGCTCTCGCTTGCAGTAAGTGCCCGCCGCTCGTACGCTGATCTTTTTCTGAAACTTGTACCCCAATACCGTAGCACGGTATTGCATTTCTACGATGTGAACGCCAAGCTGCGGTATTGTCCCCGCCAAGGTGACATCATCGACGCTTCCTTTTCGATCACGCGAGACAATATGGGTATTTCGGATATAATGTGGATGGATTGGGGCAACCTCGCGGCTTCCGTGAAATGGACCGCACGCCGCGCCGACCGATGGAAATTTGTCACTACGGGAGCGTGGACTGACTACTCAGGCGATATGTGGATGGACATAATGGGCGATAATCAGCGCCTCGATGAATACATCCGCACCGTCTCCATCAACGAGCGCGCGGCATATTATCCTGCCGATGGTCATGAGGTGGAGCTCGGCTACCGTTCGGAGCTTTTCCGCGTAAAATCGGCCGAATGGGCTATCAACAATACCCGCGAGAAGGACATACGGTCGGGTTGGGCCAATGATGCATGGCTGGATTACAAAGGCGATATATCGGAGCGCTTCTCTGTAGAAGCCGGACTGCGGTTGAGCTTCTTCTCGGCTCTGAAAGGCCGCTCATTCTCTCAGTTGGTCGATTACTATAATCCCGGGCAAGATCAAGGCGCCGACGGCATCAGCAAGACATATCTCAACTGGGAGCCGCGCCTGAGCCTTAAATATGATGTGGCGGATCATCACGCTCTGAAGGGAGGCGTAACGGCAAGCTCACAGAACCTCCACGCCATACGTACGTCGGCCAATACATTCCCCTTTGACCGCTATGCCATCACCTCGGCAGCCATACGCCCCGAGAAAGCGTGGCAATATTCGCTCGGATACACCGGCGCTACTGATGATGGCCGGTGGGAATGGTCGGCCGAAGGTTATTGGAAATCCATGC
The DNA here is from genome assembly GCA_947646295.1 of uncultured Bacteroidales bacterium. Classification (GTDB taxonomy): domain Bacteria; phylum Bacteroidota; class Bacteroidia; order Bacteroidales; family Muribaculaceae; genus CAG-873. The sequence goes on along the minus strand of CANSGE010000046.1, from coordinate 3,020 downwards.
GTGACGTATATGATTACAAGTCGGGAGTGACTATCTTCTCCGATATCAACCTCGAAAAACTCATATTGGGCGGCAAAGGCCGGTCGTACGGTATGGAACTCATGTTCCGCAAGAACAAGGGACGTCTTACGGGCTGGATATCCTATACTCTCTCAAAGACTCAGACAAAAATCGACGGTATCAATGAAAACCGTTGGTACGACGCTTCAAATGACCGCCGTCATGACCTCAACATAGTGGCCATGTACGACCTTACGGACCGCTGGAGCCTCTCGGCATCTTTTCTCTATGCCTCGGGGCAGGCGCTTTCAGTCCCCGATGCAAAATATCAGTTGTCGGGAGCCACGATATATTACTACAGCAGCCGCAACACGTACCGCACACCGTCCACCCACCGCCTCGACATCTCTGCTAATTACCGACATGTAGGCAAAAAATTCACTTATGAGTGGAATATCGGTATATACAATCTCTACAATCACTACAATCCGTACATGATATATTTTGAGAATTGCCCCGATAATCCCTCGGGCACACGGGCCGTGCAGTATTCCATGTATGGCATTGTGCCTTCGGTATCCTATACACTTAAATTCTGATGAAAATGAGAGCTTCGAAATATATTTTTCCCATAGCGGTGATGTTTGCCTTGGTATCTTGTGAAAAAGAACTCGACTTTGAGTATCATGACATACCTGCGCAGCAGGTGATCGAAGGGCTTCTCACGCAGGAGGGTGCGAGCGTGCGGCTCACCATGACCGTCGCCACCGATGAGCCTTTCAGCGACCTCACTGTCACAGATGCCTCAGTGACAATAGCCGACCTTACGGCCGACGAGGTTTTCACACTCGCAGCCGGCGCCGACGGCATATTCACGTCAGATGATGTAAGCGGCCGCACCGGTCATGAATATGAGTTGACCGTGCAGATCGGTGAAAACAAATATACTTCCGTGAGCCGTATGCTCGCACCATCTGAAATAGTTTCAGCTGAATTCAGCTGGATCAAGATGCCTTATGATGATGTCGCGATACTGAAAGTTCAGTTTACGGAAGATACCGACCCCGCGGCGAACTATTGGATGCGTGTGTACCGAAATGGTGAGATATACGATTGGCAAGCCATCACTTCGCACAACGCCGTCGACGGGATAGTGACCGGCATGATGATGACCACGCGCAAGGACGTCGATGAAGAAGACGACGATGACGTGCTGCGCGACGGCGATGTAGTGGATATCGAAGTGATGACCATCTCGGAAGAAATGGCTGATTATCTCGAATCGCTGAATAATGGCGATTACAACGGCAACATGATGTTCACCGGAGCGTACTGCCTCGGATATTTCCTCGCCGCCCCTGTGTCAAAGGCGCAGATAATCTTTCATCCGGCCGAAATACCATATGCCGAATGACACTATCGGTGCATTTCGACGGATTTCATCACTGCATTTTTACGTATTTTCATACAAATTACGTAACTTTGCATATCATAAACACTGAAGCATGAACGACTACATAGAACTGCGCCTGGATCTCAAGCCTTTCCCCGGCGAAGATGCCACTGACCTGCTCGCCGGACTACTCGGCGATGCCGGCTTCGAATCTTTTGTGCCCGACTCCGAGGGCCTCACCGCTTACGCCGCCGTGGCCAATTTTTCGGATGAAAAAGTCACTGAAGCACTCGAAGACTTCCCTTATGATTGTGAAGTCAATATCTCGAAAGCTTTGGTAGAGGGCCGCGACTGGAATGCCGAATGGGAGCGCAACTATTTCCAGCCGATAGTCGTCGGAGGTGAATGTGTGGTGCACAGTTCATTCCATACCGACGTCCCCGCAGCCACATATGATATCGTGATCGACCCCAAGATGGCTTTCGGCACCGGACACCATGCCACTACATCGCAGATGCTCCGCCGTATTCTCGCATCCGACTTCAATGGCAAGACTGTCATTGATATGGGCACAGGTACCGGCATCCTTGCCATTCTTGCCGCCATGCGTGGAGCTGCAGGAGTCACCGGTATTGAAATAGATGAATTTGCCTACACGAATGCCATTGAGAATGTCGCTCTCAACTCTCATCCCGAGATCCGACTCATCAACGGCGATGCTTCAGCCCTCTCATCGCTTGACCCGGCTGATTTCTTCATTGCCAATATCAACCGCAATGTCATTACAGCCGATATGGCTGCGTATGCCGCGGCATTGAAGCCCGGGGGAGAGATGTTCCTCAGCGGATTCTATACCGAGGATGTGCCCATTGTGGAAGAAGCAGGCCGCACTTTCGGCCTCACTTCGGCCGGATTCACTCAGGAAGACAACTGGGCATGCCTTAAACTCGTCAAGTCATGAACATCCGTGCAATCTGCTCCGCAGCAGCCCTGACGTTCGCATCACTTGTCGCTCCCGCGCAGACGGTGCAGGATGATGCTACGCGGGTGCATTTCGCATGGGGCGCTGAAGCCGGCAGCTCCATTGACCTTAGCGCCCACGATATGTCATCATTTGACATCAACGCATTTTTTGGTATCAAATACAGGTGGATCAACTTTGCAGGCATAGGGGTAGGAGCCGATATCATGATCAGCAATTCGTGCCGCTCATATCCATTGTTTGCTCTGTTCCGTACCGATTTCTCGCCAAAACCCCGCCTGCTCTTCATGGATCTGCGTGGCGGTGTGGTGCTCAACTATCTGCCCGGCAATGTATCGCAGCGAGCTCCCTGGTTCTCTCCCGGCTTAGGCATCAATCTGGCACGCAGCCGTTCATTCCAGAGCTACATCGTGGCAGCCTACACCTATCTCGGACGCAAGGATGTGATGGAAGACGGCGGCTATGCGCACCCTTACCCGTCGCTCAATATGGCGTCGATAAGGCTCGGTATCAAGTTTTGAACGTACGGATTTTTTTCGTACCTTTGCACTTAACAACCAATAAATACATTTATATAAAATATGATTACTCAGGAACAATTAAAAGAGACTTTTGAGCGCAAGCTGGCGCTGAGGAGGTATCTTT
>CANSGE010000045.1 GCA_947646295.1 uncultured Bacteroidales bacterium | reverse complement strand
CGATAACGACGGAATATTCAAGTCAGGCAATTCATACTGTGTATACTTCTATGTAGAAGGTATTGACACCTACGGAGTGCAGTCTGTATATCTCCAGCCCGTCGAAGGTGGTGAGCCTGTGGAACTTTGCAGCGAAATCGTCACCACACAGCTCGGTGGTATCCGCGATGTGCTTGGCTCAGCGTCGTCGGCAGCTTCGTCGACCTACTTCGACCTGCAGGGACGCCGCGTATCTGACCCGCAGCCCGGTCTCTATATCCGCCGCGATGTGATGACTGATGGCTCTGTGCGCACTGCCAAAGTAGCGATAAAATAAAAATAACCCATAGCGTGCGGCTGCCCGGAGGTGATACCCGGGCAGTCGCTTTTTTTTTCGGTATAAACATTTTTTTTATCTTTTCTTTCATAAAAGAAAAAACATATTGTAACACCCCAAAAATAAATATTGCTCAGCGGCATACGCGCCACAGGCCAACACCCCCACGGAAAGTACTACGGAGCGCTCCGCAAATTTGTCAAGATACAAGACGACTACGATTGCAATTTCTTCGTGGCCGACCTGCATGCGCTCACCACCAATCCCGATCCGGCACAGCTCCATGCCAATGTCAAGAACGTGCTGGCCGAATACCTCGCCGCAGGCATTGACCCCGAAAAAGCTACAATCTTCATCCAAAGCGATGTCCCCGAAATTTCAGAGATGTATCTCCTGCTCAACATGCACGTAGGTATCGGCGAGCTGATGCGCACCGCCTCTTTCAAGGACAAGGCCCGCAAAGCCCTCGGTCTCTCTGCTCCGGCTGATGGCGAGGAATCCGATGAAGCTTTCGAGTGCGAGGTGATAGGAGCCTCCACCAACAAGCGCGTCAATGCAGGCTTGCTTACTTATCCCACTCTCATGGCCGTGGATATCCTCATACAGAAGGCTTCCAAGGTGCCCGTAGGCAAGGACCAGCTCCAGCATCTTGAACTTACACGCCGTTTCGCACGTCGTTTCAACTCCTTCTACGGAGTGGACTACTTCCCCGAACCCACCGATTTCGATTTCGGGGGTGCTCCTGTCAAGGTGCCCGGTCTCGATGGCTCCGGTAAGATGGGCAAGAGCGAGGGCAACTGCCTCTACCTTGTGGATGATCCCAAAGTGCTCCGCAAAAAAGTGATGCGCGCCACTACCGACGAAGGCCCGCAGGCCCCCAATTCGCCTATGAGCGAGCCGGTGGCCAATCTTTTCACTCTGCTCGAACTCACATCGGCTCCCGACGTCGTGCAGCACTTCCGCGATGCGTATGCCGATTGCTCCATCCGCTACGGTGATCTCAAGAAGCAGCTCGCCGAGGATATCCTCACCGTCACAAATCCCATCCGTGAGCGCGTAGCTGATATCTTGGCCGACGAATCATATCTGCGCCGTGTCGTGCGCGACGGTGCGGAGCGTGCCCGAGCCCGCGCTTCTCAGACCCTCCGCGATGTCCGTGAGATCATGGGCATACGTGGTTTCTGAAAAAAATACTAAATTTTTATTATTTAGGCAGCCCCGGATATAACAATCCGGGGCTGCTTTTCGTTAATCTCACGGAAATTCAGCAAAAAAATCAATAAAACAGCGTGCATTTCAATATTTTTTATTAATTTTGCACGATATAGCACCAATTCGGTTTATTACCAATGAGACAATTAAAGATTACAAAATCAATCACCAACCGCGAGAGCGCATCACTCGACAAATATCTTCAGGAAATCGGCCGTGAAGAGCTGATATCAGTTGAAGAGGAAGTGGAGCTGGCCCAGCGCATCAAGCAAGGTGACCAGGTAGCCCTCGAGAAACTCACGCGCGCCAACCTGCGTTTCGTCGTATCGGTGGCTAAACAATACCAGAATCAAGGACTTTCGCTCCCCGACCTTATCAACGAGGGCAACCTCGGTCTGATCAAGGCCGCCCGCAAGTTCGACGAAACACGTGGTTTCAAGTTTATCTCATACGCCGTCTGGTGGATCCGTCAATCTATCCTCCAGGCTCTCGCCGAACAGTCTCGTATTGTCCGCCTCCCTCTCAATCAGGTAGGCTCGCTCAATAAAATCAGCAAAGCCCTCTCGAAATTCGAGCAGGAAAACGAACGCCGCCCTTCGCCCGAAGAACTTGCGGAATCGCTTGACGTGCCCGTGGAAAAGATCGCCGATACTCTCAAGGTGTCAGGCCGTCATATCTCCGTGGATGCTCCTTTCGTGGAAGGCGAAGACAATTCACTGCTCGACGTCCTCACCAACGATGACTCCCCCATGGCTGATGCCTCGCTCAATCAGGAATCTCTTTCCAACGAAGTAGAGCGTGCGCTCCGTCAGCTTCACGAGCGCGAGCGTGAAATCCTCAAACTCTTCTTCGGCATCGGATGCCAGGAGATGACACTTGAGGAAATCGGCGCGAAATTCGAGTTGACACGCGAACGTGTCCGCCAGATCAAAGAAAAAGCAATCCGCCGGCTCAAAGGACAAAAAAGCCGGCTCCTCAAATCTTACCTCGGCCAATAAGCCAATATAAACACAACATAATGCCCGCCCGCAAGCGGGCATTTTTCATATCAGCCAAAAGAAGAGAAGAAAGAAAAAGACGTCCGGACACAATGCGGGCGCCCAATTCAACATTCAAAATTCAAAGTTCAAAAGCAAAGTTCAAAATTCGAAAGAAAAGGCGCCCGGAATGACTCCCGGGTCGCCCAATTCAAAATTCAAAGTTCAACATTCAAAATTCAAAAGAAAAGGCGTCTGGACACAATACCGGCTGCCCAATTCAAAATTCAACATTCAAAATTCAAAATACGAAAAAGGCGCCCGGACTCAATGCCAGGCGCCCAATTCAAAATTCAAAATTCAAAATTACTGCCGTCCTTCCACAGCCACAGTCTTGTCGATCTTGGCTACGAGGCCCTGGAGCACTTTGCCCGGACCGAGCTCTACAAATTCGGTAGCGCCGTCCTTGATCATATTGCGTACGCTCTGAGTCCAGCGGACAGGAGCGGTGAGCTGCGCGATGAGGTTGCCTTTGATTTCAGCGGGATCAGTGTGAGGCATAGCATCGACATTCTGATATACGGGGCAGATGGGAGCGTGGAATTCAGTGCGGTCGATGGCTTCAGCAAGTTCGGCACGGGCCGGTTCCATGCAGGGTGAGTGGAAACCGCCACCGACGGGGAGCTTCAGCGCGCGCTTTGCACCTGCAGCGAGGAGCTGCTCGCAAGCTGCGTCGATACCTTCCTTCTTGCCTGAGATCACTAGCTGGCCGGGGCAGTTGTAGTTGGCGCATACTACGTCATCGATATTTGCGCATATTTCCTCAACCTTTTCGTCGGGCAGAGCCAGGATGGCAGCCATTGTCGACGGATTCATCTCGCAAGCTTTCTGCATGGCCATAGCGCGGGCAGCCACAAGACGGAGACCGTCTTCGAATGCCATCGCACCGGCAGCTACAAGAGCCGAAAATTCGCCGAGCGAGTGGCCGGCTACCATATCGGGCTTGAAGTCTTCGCCGAGAGTCTTGGCCAAAATTACAGAGTGGAGAAATACAGCAGGCTGGGTCACCTTGGTCTGCTTCAGTTCTTCGGGTGTACCCTCAAACATTATGTCAGTGATGCGGAAGCCGAGGATGTCATTGGCTTTTTCAAAAAGCTCCTTTGCCAGGGGATTGTTTTCGTAGAGGTCTTTGCCCATGCCTACGAATTGAGCGCCCTGGCCGGGGAAAACGTATGCTTTCATATTGTTTCCAAATTATAAAAGTTATGAATTTGGATGCAAAGGTACGCTTTTTTATTGAATTTTTTGTAACTTTACCCAAGTAAACGTTTTAACAAACTGTAATAAATAAACCGACATGTCAATATTAGCCCTTATACCTCTCTTTTTCGGCAATCTCCGAGGCTCGCAGTTTATCATCGTCGTACTGGTGATACTGCTCCTTTTCGGCGGAAAGAAGATCCCCGAACTGATGCGCGGAATGGGCAAAGGCATCAACGCTTTCAAGCAGGGCCTCAACGATGCCCGTGAGGAAATCAACAAACCGATAGAAACATCGTCAGAAAAAAGCGACTCTTCCGCAAAATCCGAATCGGCCGCTAAAGACTGATGGCCGGCCAGACGATGACATTCTGGGATCATCTCGATGCTCTGCGCAGTGTGCTTTTCCGCGCGGCGGCTGTATTCGTGGTGCTCGCTGTGGCGTCATTTTGCGTCATGCCGCGTGTGATGGATGCTGTGATCCTCGCTCCCTGTCATGCTGATTTCCCGCTTTACCGGCTGCTCGACCTTATTTCACGCAACAGCCCGCTGCTGCCGTCCGAACTCTCCGGATGTGCCGATTTCACCGTCAACCTTACTTCACTGGAGTTGTCATCGCAGTTTCTTGCCCATATGACGGCTTCATGCTGGATGGCCACCGTAGTGGGCTTCCCTGTCATCATATATATATTGTGGGGATTTATCTCGCCGGCACTCTACGAAAGCGAGCGCCGCGGCATCCGTCGGGCATTCTTGTTCGGCAATCTGATGTTTTACTGCGGCGTGCTTACAGCTTATTACCTCGTATTCCCTCTGGCGCTGCGCTTTCTTTCGACCTACTCTCTGAGTCCGGCCATACACTCCGTAGTGTCGCTTGACTCCTATATGGACATTTTTTTCACGATGATACTTGTCATGGGAGCCGTATTCGAGTTGCCGCTCCTTGCGTGGCTTCTCGGCAAGATGGGCCTGCTCACGCGCAGCTTCTTCAGCCGCTATCGGCGCCATGCCATAGTGATACTGCTCATCATCGCCGGTCTCATCACCCCCACCGGCGATCCTTTCACACTTTTCGCGGTATTCATCCCCATATATGCTCTATGGGAATTGAGCAGCCGGCTCGTACCGAATACCGCTCAGAATACTTAGCACCGATTTATAAATTGACCTCGTAGACACATACCATGAACCTCCTTGTCCGTATTCTCATAGCCATAGCTCTCGGTATAGGCGCAGGCTATGTATGTCCCGAATGGCTCGGGCGTCTTTTCGCGACATTCAACTCCGTTTTCTCCTCATTCCTCGGCTTCCTCATACCCTTACTCATAGTAGGCTTTGTAGCTCCGGCCATCGCTGAGATCGGCAAGCGGGCCGGTAAGATGCTCATAGTGACCGCGCTGATAGCTTATGCAATGACTTTCGGTGTCGGGATGCTATCGTATGGAGTGGCACACCTCACCTTTCCGTCAATGATCACTCCCGGGAGCTTCTCTCTGGCAGCCGCCGAAGATGCTACCCCTCAACCATACTTCACTATCGCCCTCGATCCTCTTATGAGTGTGATGACCGCCCTGGTGCTGGCCTTTCTGCTCGGATTGGGCACAGCCTCGCTCACAGGCACGGTCATGCGTCGCGGGCTCGACGATTTCCGCGAGATCATCCGTAAAACCATATCCGGTGTCATCATCCCGTGCCTGCCGATATATATATTCGGTATTTTTCTGAGCATGACCATGTCGGGGCAGATTGCGCCTATACTGAGTACATTTTCCAAGATTATCCTTGTGATTTTCGCTTTGCATGTAAGTGTGCTCATCCTCCAATACCTTCTCGCCTCACTTTTTTCCGGCCTTAACCCGTTTCGCTCGCTATGGACGATGATGCCGGCTTACTTTACCGCTCTTGGCACACAATCAAGCGCCGCCACCATCCCGGTGACGCTGCGTCAGACCATCGCGATGGGTGTGCGCCCGCAGATAGCCGGCTTCGTGGTGCCGCTGTGTGCCACCATCCATATGTCGGGCTCCACGCTCAAGATAGTGGCTTGCGCGGTCGCGCTTATGGTGACCCGCGGACTTGACTACGATACAGCGACCTTCGCCGGCTTCATAGCTATGCTCGGCATCACCATCATCGCGGCACCCGGTGTGCCGGGAGGAGCCATCATGGCATCGCTGGGATTGCTGACGTCGATGCTCGGATTCTCCGACACGGACAATGCGCTGATGATAGCACTCTATATCGCGATGGACTCATTCGGCACCGCATGCAACATCACCGGCGACGGTGCCATCGCGCAGATTGTCGACCGTATATTCCGCCGCGACAATGCAAAGACACCTCCGGCCGGAGCCGAAGGTGTCTGACAACATTATTCATATCATATTCAGACCGGGAACATCTTGAGAGCCACGTCGGTGAGCCAGATCCAGAGAGGGCAGAAGCCCATGAAGAGGATGGTGGACAGGGCGAGGGATGATGTACCGGTGGTGACGTATGTCTGATAGCGCGAAGCGATGATGATGCCTGAGAAGGCAGGAGGCAGTGCGCCGCAGACTACGAGCATTTTCAGATTGACGGGATCCATCTTGAAGATGATACCCACGATGAGCAGTGCGAGAGGCATCACGATAAGCTTCAGGAAAGACCCCATGATAGCCTGACCGTTGATGCTGATTTTCACAGAAGAAAGAGTGATACCCGCAGCGAATACGGCCACAGATGCGTTGGCACCAGAGATGAGGGTGAAGGACGGGTCGAGGTATTCAGGCCATTTCACGCCGCAGAGCACGAGTACCACAGCGAGGATAGGTGCCCAGGCAACAGGCTCCTTGATGGCGTTGAGCACAGGCTTCCATGCGCTGGGCTTCTTGCCGCCGTTGGCCGCGGCTGCCTGCTGGGCGTTGCCGGTATTGAGCAGTGCCAGGCCGATAGGGATGCCGATGGCATTGACTTCGATAGATACAATGGCGATGACAAGTCCGACCGATGCGCTGTCGCCGAAGATAGGCTGCAACACCGCAAAGCCGAGGAAGCCGATCGTAGGCGAACCCGAAATCAAGGCTGAAACGGCCGAATCGGCTATCGAATCCTTGTATAGCAGACGGAATACGTAGTAGACAAGGAAGAAACATGCGATGAGCACGACGAAGGAGATGATCGTGAGCTTGACGTCGACGCTGAGCATCTGGCGGTTGGCTTTGATGATGGAGACGAAAAGCGCGGCAGGCAATGCATAGTTGAGCACAACCTTATTGAGCACGCGTGCATTCTCTCCGGTGAACGATCCCGTCTTGCCCGAATAGTAGCCGAGCAACATGATCACGAGGATCGGCACGATGGCATATAGGATTATATGTTCCATAAAACAGATTTAGAGATGAATGGGTAGGATTATACGGTGATGTGTTGCAGCGATTCGGGATTGAGGTATCCGATGTGGCCGGATTCCTTGCCGGAGTCGGCGCCGAGCTGCACGTCGATCAGCGTCGGGCGCTTGGAGGCGATGGAGGCCTTCAGTGCGGTAGAGAGTTGGTCGGGAGTTGTGACATAATATGTGTCGGCGCCGAAACATTCGCCAAGTTTGTCGTAGCGCGCGTGTATATCGAGAGTGGTAGGAGCGGGGTCGCCGTTGCCGCTGAGGTTGACACCGATACCGTTGTAAATACCGCCATTGTTGAATATCACCACGGTGACAGGGAGCTTGAAACGGCAGATGGTCGAGAAATCCATGCCGGAGAATCCGAATGCGCTGTCGCCCTCGATGGCCACGACACTCTTGCCGGTGGATGATGCGGCTCCGATGACTGAACCCATACCCATACCCATGATGGCCCATGTAGCGCAGTCGATGCGGTGGCGAGGCATGCGCATGGTGATTGCATCGCGGGTATCGTCGAGAGTGTTGGCACCTTCATTTACGAGGATCACGTCGGGGTTGGCTTCTAGTATAGGCTTGATAGCGCCGATCGCGGTCCAGTGGTTCATCGGGCTTGCTGTGGCATTGTCGGCAAGACGCTGAGCGAATTTGGCATTTTTCTCTTTGGTCTCAGCCTGCAGGGAGGGCACCCATGTGGCATCCATGCTCATCTTGTAATCTGGCAGTGCTTTGAGCATTGCTGAGAGAGAGCTGCGCAGATCACCTACCACCGGTGCTGCAATAGGACGGTTGATATCAATTTCTTCGGGGTCGATATCAAGCTGGACGAATTTGGTGGTCTTGCTCCATTTGCCGTGTCCGCGGGAGAGCAGCCAGTTGAGACGCGCTCCGGCGAGGATTACGACATCGGCCTGTTGCATGATGGTGGAGCGGCAGGCAAGTGCGCTGAGGGGGCCGTCGTCGGGGAGCACACCCTTGGCCATCGACATAGGCAGGTATGGAATACCGGTCTTATCGACAAATTCCTTGAGCAAGTCTTCGACCTGAGCGTAAGCTGAGCCTTTGCCGATGAGGATCGCCGGTTTTTTTGCTCCGGCTATCAATTGCATGGCGCGCCGGACAGCTTCATCGGCAGGGGGCATGGCGGGGCAGAGGTCCACGGGTTCATAGAATAGAGCTTCAGCCACGTCGCGGTCAAGAATCTGGCCGAGACACGGGGTGGTGACGTCGAGATATACGCCGCCCGGACGGCCGGAAATGGCTGCGCGATAGGCGCGCACTACGGCTGTGGGAATGTCTTCGGCGCGGTTGACGCGATAGGCTGCCTTTACGAGTGGCTTTGCTATTGCAAGCTGGTCGAGGCCCTCGTATGTACCTTGAAGAAGGTCGATTGGCTCACGTTCGCTCGAGCCTGATATCTGTATCATAGGATAGCAGTTGACGGTGGCGTTGGCTGTGGCGGTGAGGCCGTTGAGGAAGCCGAGCGATGAAACGGTGAGCAATACGCCGGGCTTGCCGGTGAGGTAACCGTGAGTCTGAGCCGCCATTCCGGCATTCTGTTCGTGGCGGAAGCCGAAGAAGCGGATACCTTGTTCCTGGGCAATATATGCGAAGTCAGTCACAGGGATACCTACGAGTCCGTACATATCGGTGATGCCGACCATGCCGAGCGCTTTGGCGAGCACCCACATGCCGGTCACCTGATTGGGATATGAAGGGGCTGCCGGGGCAGCTTGTGTGTTTGATGTATTTTGGTTAGTGGTGGCCATAATGGTTGAATGTAAGGAGAAAAGAATGTGTTAATATGTTAGAAAAGGGAAATTGATAAGACCGGACGCCTCGAAGAAGCGCCCGGTCGTGTGAGTTGCGTTATTTAGAGGCGGGAGCTGTCTTCGGCATCGGGGCTGTGGTGCCGTTGGCCTTGAACTGAGCCTGCTGCTCTGCGGTGTAGCCGAGAGAGGTAAGAATCTCGTCGGTATTGCCGCCCAGGGTAGGACACGGGCCGTAAGTAGGCTGATAGTTTGACATGGTGAAAGGTACACCGACGGTGACGAATTCACCGATCTTGCCACCCTGATTGATTTTGACGAGAGTGTTGCCGTCGTAGAGGCTTTCGTCTTCCATCAGTTCCTTGGTGTTGATGACCGGGGCACAAGGCACACCTGCCGGAGCGAGCGCCTTGACGACATCGAATTTGTCGCGCTGCATGGTCCACTGCTCGATGCGGGCGTAGATTTCCTGTTTGTGACGGTCACGCGCATCCGCTGTATTGAAGTCGGGGTTGGTGAGCCAATCCTCGAAGCCGAGAGCCTTGCAGGCAAGTTCGAAGTCCTTGGCACCGCGCTGCAGGATCACGTAAGCATAGGCGTTGGGGTCATTTTCCCAGCCTTTGCACCGGTATGTCCATCCGAGGACGCCTGAGCCTTCCTGGTTGCCCGAACGCGGAACGTAGTCGGGGAATTTTTCGTTGGGGTACTGCGGGTATTGTGTGAGGTAACCGATCTTGTCGAGTGTGAGTTGGTCACGAGTCTTGATACGGCAGAGGTTGAGGCAGGCGTTGTGCATCGACTGATATACGTAGCATCCTTCGCCGGTGCGTTCGCGCTGTGCGAGTGCTGCGAGGAGGCCGATGGTCATGTGCATGCCTGTGTTTGAGTCGCCGAGGGCGGCGCCGCTCTGTGTAGGGATGTTGTCGGGGCCGGTCCACCAGCCGGTTGTGGTTGCGGCGGCGGCAGTCACCTGTGCGATAGGTTCGTAAGCCTTGAGGTCTTTGAAGCGTGAAGAGAGCGGGAAGCCCTTGATGGTACCGTAGATACATCTCGGATTGAGCTTATGGACCACTTCCCAGCTGAAGCCGAGCTTATCCATGGCTCCCGGGTGGAGGTTTTCGATGAAAATATCGCAACCTTGAATAAGTTTTGTAAGAATGTCACGGCCGTCGGGGGTTGCGGCATCAAGAGCGAGTGATTTTTTATCAGAGTTGAGCTGCAGGAAGTAGTAGCTCGGTTCGTCGGGCATGAACTGAAGTTCGTTGCGTGTGGCGTCACCTGTGCCGGGACGTTCGATTTTGATTACTTCCGCGCCAAGCCATGCGAGAAGTTGAGTACAACAAGGACCGGACTGCACGGTTGTGAAGTCGACCACTTTGATTCCTTGAAGAGGAGCGTTATTCATAATTTGCTATTTTAGGGAGTATGTGTTATGTAGTTTATAGTATTTCAAAAAATGATTTACATACATAACGACGTATATCCCTAAAAAGTTTATGTCGCCGGATATCAAGTCATCTCTTTGCAGTCGGTGGTAGTGGTCATGAGCAGGAGCGTGTCGCCGGGCCGCAGGCGCGTGTGCCCGCGCGGCGCGATGTATCTGTCGTCGCGGCGCAGGAGTATGGCCAGGGTGTCGGGCGGGAGTTTGACATCGCTCATTGAATTGCCCTCGGAGAGAAGTTCGGCGGTGACGGGGAGCTCCTCAAGGCTTGCCGATATCTCATCGGGCAGTGTGATGTTGAATTTGGCCGGGCGTGGTGCCTCGGTGAGATGCAGCCAACGGGCCATGGTGTTGACGGACGTGCCTTGGATAAGTAATGAAAGGAGAGTGATGAAGAAAACGAGGTTGAACATGAACCGGGCATGTGTGACCTGCGGTGACATCAGGGCGTAGGTGGCGAAGATGATCGGCACGGCGCCGCGTAGTCCGACCCAGCTTATGTAAGCTCGCGCACGCAGGCTGAAGCGCCTGAAGGGGGCGAGTGAGGCGAAAACGGCTACGGGCCGCGCGATGACGATCATGAAGAGTCCGAGCAACATGCCCGGCACGATGATGTGTAGGAGTTCGCTCGGGTTGACGAGCAGCCCGAGAGTGAGGAACATCACTATCTGCACAAGCCATGTGAACCCACCGAGAAAGGTCGTGATGGTGTGACGGAGTGCGAGGCGGCTGTTGCCTACCACAAGACCTGAGATGTAGACGGCCAGGTAGCTGTTGCCACCGGCGAGATTGGTGATGGTGAAGACGAAGAAGCAGCATGCTATCACCATGACCGGATAGAGAAATTCGTTGTCGGAACGGATTGCATTGACCACTTTTACGCTCAGATAGCCTATGACGACTCCGAGCGCGCAGCCTACCGCCAGCTGCACTGCGAGAGTGCCGAGGGATGTCCATATCATGGACAGGCTCAGCTCAGCACCTGTCTCGATGATGGAAATGAGCAGTATAACGAGGAGATACGCCATGGGGTCGTTTGAGCCGCTTTCGAGTTCGAGGGTGGGTTTGAGGCGTTCGCGCAGATGTGTGCCTGAGGAGTTGAGTATGCTGAAAACGGATGCGGAATCCGTTGACGACATGATGGCGGCGAGCAGAAGAGACTCTGTCCAGCCGAAAGCGTACTCGGGCACGAGCCACGCCATGAGCAGGTGTATGAATGCACCGGTGATGGCGGTGGTGAGGAGCACTCCCATGGTGGCGAGGGCAATACCGGGGGCGAGCACCGGGCGTATCTGCTTGAAATCAGTGTCAAGACCGCCGGAAAACAATATGATCGACAGTGAGATCATGCCGATGAATTCCGCGGTGGGGGCGTTGTCGAAATGTATGCCGAAGCCATCGACTCCGGCGAGCATACCGACGCCAAGAAATACGAGAAGGGCCGGTACGCCGTATCGGCTTCCGGCTTTGCCGATCCATACGCTCAGAAAGAGCAGCACGGCAAGGATAAGCATGATGTTGCCCGGTGTGATTTGCATAATCGCAAAGTTAAACAAATTCACTAACTTTGCAGAAAAATTTTCAGTACAATTTCGCCATGTGGGTAATATTTGCACTTTGCTCGGCTCTGGGGCTGGGATTCTATGATGTGATGAAAAAACTTTCGGTGCGCGACAATAATGTGCCTGCCGTGCTGTGGTTCAATACGCTTTTCGGTACGTTGCTGATGTCGCCGGTGGTGATAGGTCTGCTATGCGAGGGCCAAATCGGCCTGGGGGAGACCGTGCGCGGGCACGGGCTGATAGCTCTGAAGGCTGTCATAGTGCTGTCGTCATGGATATTAGGCTACTTTGCCATCAAGCATCTGCCGCTTACGATACAGGGACCTATCAATGCGTCGCGTCCGGTGATCGTGCTTGTGGGAGCGCTGATAGTGTTCGGCGAACGCCTCAATCTCCTGCAATGGTGCGGCATATTGCTGGGCTTCGCATCACTCTTCTTCATCAGCCGACTCGGAGCGCGCGAGGGTTTTTCGCTGCGCAACAGCCGGTGGCTATGGATGTCGATAGGTGCCACGGCGCTCGGCGCGGTAAGTGCACTCTACGACAAATATCTGATGCAATATTACAAACCGCTGGAGGTGCAGGCGTGGTATTCGCTCTATCAACTGGCGATAATGACCCTGATAGTAATGTTGCTGAGGCGCAGGCCGGGAGCGCGAGTGCCTTTCAGCTGGCGATGGACCATCATAGGTATATCGCTGTTTCTGACGGCAGCTGACATTGCCTATTTCTATGCACTGTCACTTCCCGGCTCGATGATAGCCGTGGTGTCGATGATCCGACGCGGGAGCGTGCTGGTGTCATTTGCGTTCGGGGTGATAGTGCTCAGGGAGAAGCATGTCAAGGCCAAACTCGCCGACCTCGGGATACTGCTCGTATCTCTTGCACTGCTCGTGATAGGTTCGTGATTTCCTTAAAACATATTGAGTTTTTGGTGCAATGATTTAAAAAAGAATTACTATCTTTGCAATTCATGAAAGAAAATAATACCAACCAAACAGAAAGATAAAAAATGGAAGTACAAGGAAAAATCATCCAGGTATTACCTCTGCAAACCGGCACGTCGAAGGCCGGCAATCCCTGGAAAAAGCAAATATATGTGCTTGAAACCGCCGACAGCTTTCCCAAAAAGGTCGCATTTGACTTTTTCGGGGATAAGGTGGATCAGTATCCTCTCAGTGTAGGCGACGATATCATCCTCAGCTTTGATATCGAGAGCCGCGAGTTCAATGGCCGCTGGTATACAGATATCCGTGGCTGGCGTGCCGAGAAGTCGTCGGGTCAGCCCGTAGGCGCACCGGCTGCCCCGGCTGCCGAGCCTTTCGCCCCGGCGCCCGCACCGATACCTCAGGATCCTTCGGAGGATCTGCCCTTCTGATCCAAAGCAACTTCTATAAATGCAAAAATACCCG
>CANSGE010000044.1 GCA_947646295.1 uncultured Bacteroidales bacterium | reverse complement strand
GTCTTCTCGACTACCTGATGCGTAAAGACATCAACCGCTACCGCGCAATCATCGCCCAGAAAGAGCTCGGTATCCGCAAGTAAGAGCATCGCTCTCGCTTTACGATTACAACATTTCGGGCTGCTTCATCAACGCATGAGGCAGTCCGTTTGTTATTCTTGAAAACATTACTGACAAAAACACTATGAAACTTACTCACCTCATCCCCCTGACTGCAATAATCCCGATGCTCGCATCGTGCTCACTCATCCAATCAACTCAGAAGTCCAAGACCGTGTCAGGCGCTGAAGCCACCGCAACAACTCCGGCCACCAATACACCTGCACCTACGCCTACCACAACGGGAGCAACCTCTCAGCCCTCTACCGCCTCAACTGCCGAAAGTAAGGCTACCCCCTCGGCAACTTCCGAACGCAACCTCTCCGGCGAATGGCTCATCGTGCAAGCCGGCAGCACTATCATCGACCGCGACGAAGACATGCCCTACATCATCTTCGAACCACAGACAGGACGATTCTACGGCTCAAACGGCTGCAACGTGCTCAACGGTTCCTACGTGCTCAATCCCGACGATACCTTCACCTTCGCCCACATAGCCACCACCATGCGCTACTGCCCCGACGTGGATTTCCAGCATCAGATCAATATCATCTTCGCCGATGGTGTCACCACCAAGGCCCGGTTCTCGGAAATAGGCACCGAATCCTACATCGACTTCCTCAGCGACTCCGGCAAGGAAGTGCTGAAACTACGCCGCGCCAACCTTGACTTCCTCAACGGACACTGGTCAGTAGAGACCATCAACGGCGCTCCGGCCGATCAGGCACCCGCGGATATCTTCTTCGACATAGCCGAGCGCAAAATCCACGGAAATACCGGATGCAACTATTTCAACGGCGAAATATACCTCGACCATCGTCATCCCAATGCCATCGACTTCAGTAAGATGGGACTCACACGCATGGCATGCCCCTTCTCACAACAGGAGACAGCTATGATGGTAGCCCTCGAACAGACAGCCTCTGCAATCACCGGCGGGAAAGATGCCGTGATGCTGCTCGACTCAGAAGGCCGCGAGCTCATTACCCTGCGGCGCCTCGACGACGCCACCGCCCCGCAGGACTGACACACCCGGATTCTGAACGTCTTTAGAGGCATAACTATCCATCCACTCTTGAATATAGTTTTTTATTTTGTAGTATCAAAAATGATACCTATATTTGCATACTACAAGATACACTATGCCGGAATTATTCAGATACGCAGGATTTATATTTTTCTTCTTCAGCCGTGAGCATGAACCGATACACGTTCATGTCGAAGGCAATGGAGGAAAAGTTATTTTTGACATCATTGATGGCCAATTAAGACAGCGCGAATTATACAACATCAAAACTAATGATCTGAAACGCATTAAGCGTTTTGCCCAGCTGAATATAGAAATAATTATCGAAGAGTGGAACAAGCGCTTCGGAAATATGGAGGACTAAGCTTATGGAGATAGAAAGTATATATTTCACCGACACTCATATTATCGGAGTTGATAGGTCAGGTAAAAAATGGCCTCAATCTCTTTTGTGGTATCCTGGATTAAAAAATGCGACAGCGCATCAACGGGATAATTACGAGATTGGCTTGGATGGTTTCCATTGGCGTAATGTTGGAGAGGATATCAGCTTTGAAAGCTTTATGTATGAAGATTCAGAACCTACGCCTTTGCAACGTTTTTTTCTGACTCATAAAGAAATAAAAATTTCGGAATTCGCTAAAAGAATAGGTATTGATGCCTCCTTACTGCGCAATTACATTAATGGTTTCAAAAAACCTTCTCCTCAACGTGAACGAGATATACTGAACGGTATCCATAATCTCGCCCGAGAATACTCGGCAGCCTCATTTTAGGATACATATCACACATCAATAGGACGCCCCGGGCATTTGTCCGGGGCGTCCTGTTATATATATTCTTAGTGGAATATCATTCTACGTAGAGTACGAGACCTTTGAGGTATTCGCCCTCGGGGTGGTAGATGTTCACGGGATGGTCGGCCGGCTGTGTGAGCTGATGGAGTATGCGCACGCGGCGTCCGGTCTGGGCAGCTGCTGAGAATACAGCGAGCCGGAATTGTTCGCGGCTCACAGCCTGCGAACAGGAGAATGTGAATAGTATACCTCCCGATGCAATCTTACGCATACCGGCTGCATTGAGGCGCTGATAACCACGCAGGGCATTGCGCAAGGCGCTGCGGTGCTTGGCGAAAGCGGGCGGATCGAGCACTACGAGATCGTATGCGCCGTCGGCTGCACCGTCAAGGTATTTGAACGCATCTTCGGCAAATGAAGCGTGGCGTGCATCATCACCGAAATTCAGTGCTATATTCTCATCGGTGAGGGCAACCGCCTTAGCCGATGAGTCGACCGAATGTACAAGTTGTGCCCCGCCGCGCATGGCGTAGACGGAGAAACCACCCGTGTAACAGAACATATTGAGCACACGGCGCCCCGCGGCGTAGTGCTGGAGTAGGGAGCGGTTGTCGCGTTGATCGACAAAAAAGCCCGTTTTCTGTCCGCGAAGCCAGTCGACATGGAATTTAAGTCCATTCTCAAGAGCAATATCCGTATCTGCAGAGCCTATCAGGTAATCATTCACAGGATCGAGGCGCGCCTTATATGGGAGAGTCGTTTCCGACTTGTAGTATACGTTGCGGATGCCGGCGTCAGGGAGAGCTACGAGCGCACGTGCTATGATCTCGCGGGCAAAGTGCATGCCGGGCGAGTGAGCCTGCACGACGGCTGTATCCCCATAAAGATCTACCACGAGTCCCGGGAGGAAATCGCCCTCACCATGCACCAGGCGCATGGCATTGTTGTCGGGACGGCGCAGGCCGAGCGCCACACGCAGCTGCCAGGCATGCAGGAGACGGTCGGCATAGAAAGCTTCGTCGACCGGTGTCTCATCGAAGGTGAGCATACGCACTGCGATCGAACCGATCTGAAAGTGGCCGTGGCCCATCATGCGGCCATCCGAACTGATGACACGCACTACCGTACCCTCGTCAAGGTCGTCGGGCATATGTGTGAGTGCACCCGAAAACACCCAGGGGTGAAAGCGGTCAAGTGATTCTTCCTTGCCGCGCTTGAGCTTGAGTTCTCTCATTTTATTTCAGGACTAAGCGGTAAATATCATTGAAATTGGCGTATACGAGGAGAAGGAGCAGGAAGCCCATACCGATCATGTTGGCAACCTCAAGAAAACGCTCGCTGGGCTTGCGGCGTGTGATGATCTCCACGAGCAGGAAGAGTGTGTATCCGCCGTCGAGGGCCGGAATGGGGATGATGTTCATGAAAGCGAGGATGACGGAGAGAAAGGCTGTGATCTGCCAGAAACTATACCAGTTCCATGTGGTAGGGAAAAGGCTGCCGAGCGTACCGAAGCCACCTACGCTTTTGGCGCCCTCCTTTGTAAACATCAGCTTGAGTGATGAAACATAAGTAGCAAGCTGACTCGTGCCTGTGTGCCAACCGCGCGGAATGGCCTCAAAGAAATTGTAGCGTACTTCCTCGACCTTGAATATCTTGTCGGGCGCGCGCAGCTGGATACCTATCTTGCCGGCATCGTTGATCTTGACACTGCGTTCTATGGTGCGGCCATCGCGGAGGATGGTCATCGGCACCTGAGTGGAGGCATGCTTTGCGAGTGCGGGATAAAATTCGCTGAGCGACGGAGTGGCCTCGCCTGCCACGCTGCAGATGCGGTCGCCTTCCTCAAGGCCTGCATCGGCCGCCCCCTCGCCACCGACAGTCTGGTCCACATATACCGGGATACGCATACTCATGTAGGGGGTATTGGCTGCTACGAGTTTCTCAAGCAATTGGTCGGATATTGTGATATCAATCGTGTCGCGATGGTCACGCAGGAGCGTGAGACGCGCACCGGGCTGGATAAAATCCCAATAGTTTGAAGCATCGCGGGAGTCGATATGCTTACCATCGAGCGCGAGCAGGATATCGCCGTCGCGGAAGCCTGCCTTATGCATTTCCTCTGAAAAGTCCATGCCCTCACCCATTTCGGCAAAAGGTATCACGCGGTCGCCCCAATGGAGTGCGATGCCGATGTATATGGCTATGGCCAGAAGGAAGTTGAAAAGCACACCTGCGACCATCACAAGGAGACGCTTCCAGGCTGCTTTTGTACGGAATTCCCAAGGTTGGGGTTCCGTGGCAAGGTCTTTGGAACTTTTGGTCTCATCGACCATTCCGGCGATGTCGCAGTATCCACCCAGCGGGAGCCAGCCAAGGCCATATATAGTGTCGCGCCAAGTGGGCTTGCCATCGGGACGCGGCTGGTGGGGCTTGCCTACCCGGATTGTCTTCCAGGCTGTCCGGTCGTCCTTGCTGATGATCTTGAGAGTACCTGCCATAGGGTCATATTTGAGCAATGACAGACCGGGATTGAAAAAGAGGTAAAAACGGTTGACCTTGATGCCGAACATGCGGGCAAAGATGTAGTGGCCGAACTCGTGCACTGTCACAAGTATGATGAGCGCTACGATCAGCTGAAGGGCTTTCATGAGAAATGTTTCCATTCGGTAGGGAGGGGTTAATTGATAGACTCTACGATTTCAGAAGCGACACGACGCGCGATTGCGTTGGTCTGCACGAAATCGTTGTAATCGGGATTGGCAATGAAGTCAACCCGCTCTATCGCTGAGGTAATGATGGTGTAGATATCGTTGAAAGTGATGCGGCCGTTGAGGAAAGCAGCCACGGCTATCTCATTGGCGGCGTTTACCACACATGCCGTATTGCCGCCTCGGTTGAGGCAATACTTTGCCAGGCCGAAGCATGGGAAGCGTTCCTCATCAGGCTGCTCGAATGTGAGAGTGCCCACCTCGAGAAGGTCGCAGAAATCACTCACGCCTTCGTAGCGCACACTTTCACCGAGAGCATAGGCGATGGGCAGACGCATATCGGGGACACCGAGCTGGGCCTTGATAGCCCCGTCAGTAAATTCCACCATGGAGTGAATGATGCTCTGCGGATGCACTATGGCTGAAATTTTGTCGGGCTGCATATCGAAGAGCCAGCGCGCCTCGATGATCTCGAAGGCTTTGTTGAGCATGGTGGCGGAGTCAATCGTGATCTTGGCGCCCATGCTCCAGTTGGGATGGCGGAGGGCATCGGTGGCGGTAGCGCGTGCGATGGCTCCTTTGCTCCAGGTACGGAAGGGACCGCCGGAAGCTGTGATGATAAGCCGGCGCACTTTGGCGGGGTCTTCGCCTTTGAGGCACTGGTAGATGGCTGAATGTTCGGAGTCGACGGGATAGATGCGCGTGCGGGAGGATGCAAGAAGGCGGTTGATGTACGAGCCGGCCACTACCATGGTCTCCTTGTTGGCAAGCGCTATGTCTTTACCGGCGGCGATGGCTGCAATGGTAGGCTCAAGGCCGCTGTATCCTACGGTGGCTGTCACGACGGTGTCGACATTGTCGGCCGCGGCTGCCTGGCGGAGAGCGTCGGGGCCGGTGGCTGTGGCTATGCCGAGTGGCATGAGGGCGTCGCGGAGTTGCGGATACAGATCTTCGCGTGCGATGATGGCAAGATCGGGGCGATGTCTGATGGCTTGCGCGATAAGGTCATCGACGCGTGAGCCGGCAGCGAGCACCGAGGCGCGATAACGCTCGGGAGCTGCCGCGATGATATCAAGTGTCTGTGTGCCGATAGAGCCGGTAGAGCCCAGAACGGCTATTTTTTTCTGCATGACGGGGATCAATCTAAAAAAAGTATATGGTCTTTATCAAACCATATACAAAATTAGATATTTTTCGCCGTTTGCGCAAATATGATGTCGTCAAATCATTTAAGGGCTTGCGATTCTGCCTGGTCGGCCGCCTCCTGAGCCGCCTTCCATGCATCCTGTATGCGTGCCGACTCTATGAGGTACTCGGAATGTCCGTCGGGCTTCCAGTCGTAAACGATCATCACTGAAGCTTCGGCATCGACAATCTCCTTGCCCAGGCTGAATGGCGCGAAGGGAAGCGACTGCAGCAGGAGGTCCTCGGTATAGGAAATGTTGTCGCGATAGAATTGTGCCGTAGTCTCATCGGGGAGCTGATAGGTAAATTTGACCGTATTGGTCACTTGATCATAGGATATCTTGCTTGACGGAGCCGTCATTTCGGGCTGCTGGGCATTGTAAGCGTTGACGGAATCGACCGCCGCGACAAGTCGTACAAAAGCGGGTTTGTTGTTGCATGCTGTGAAAGCACCGGCGAGTACGCATGCCGATGCGAAAGCTGCCAAAAGTTTCTTCATAATCATCAGTTTGTCGGATAGTAAATGTATAGGGCCGGATCGAGCTGAGTGCCCGAGTGCCATAATTCAAACAACAAAGGAGCCTCTGTTGTTGAGTTGCCTATACGCTGTCCGGCAATGATTTTGTCGCCTCGAGATACGTATGAGTCCGAAAGATTGGCGTAGATGGATATGAAGTCGTTGGGATGCTGGATTACGACGTTGAAGCGCCCGGAGGGTGTTTCGCTCTCGGATATCACAGCGCCGCGATATACGGCTGATACAGAGCCGATACCCTGCGGAGTGGAGGTGGGGGCATCGAAAGTCATGCCTTCGGCCGCGATGGGTGAGAGCACGGAAAGGTTGTAGCGGGCGTCTTCCTCGAAACGCCGCACAAATTCGCGCTCGGCCTGGCCGGCTTCGATGAGAGAGTCGACAGGGATGGCCGAAAGAGCCGAGCCGGCAGTGCCATCCGGGAGTGAGGTATCGGCGGAGTCGAGAAGGATGGCACGCAGATTATCGGTGTATGAGCTGTATTCACGTGCTACCTGATTGAGCGAATCGACCTTCAGCCCGAGGGTGATGAGTCCGGCCCGCTCGTCGCCCTTGAGATGGCCGGGCAAAAGATTGCCCACGGGTGTAAACATGAAAATCACCGTGATAAGCGATGCGAGCGCGGCAACCACCGCGACCGCCGCGATGATGACCCTGACACCACTGAGCACGAGACTCCAACTGCGCTCCAAAGTGTTCTCATTGATGATTTCCACCCTGTAGCGGCGCCGGATGTGGGGAATCCCGGTCGATTTTTTCTCCCCCACTCTATTATATAATATGTGTAACGGAGATTTCACAGCAACAAAGTTACGAAATATTTGAACAAATTAAAAATATGCTGTGTTATGATAATAAACGTTTCAAAACTATGACAAACCGTTTTCAAACATTACAAATCTAAAAATCTAACTCAATAACACTCTAACATCCCTGAACAATGAAAACAAAATCATTTTGGGCTCTGGCCGCTTGCGGCGCCTTGACAATGACAGGCTTTCAGGCCAACGCACAATCAGAAACTGTAGTGGTCGAAGAAGAAACAGTGGTCGCCACCGAGGTACCATGCAAGACTCATTACTACTCGACAAAGAAAGACAATTGGTTCATCCAGATCGGTGCCGGTGTCACATCGCCCTTCGTAGAGCAGAAGATGCCTGACGGCATAGACGCCAAACACCACCTCACCACAACCTACAACCTTGCATTCGGCAAGTGGTTCTCTCCCTATATCGGCTGGCGTCTCGGCTTCAACGGCGGATCTCTCCATTGGGACAACGACCAGTTTACCCACGCAAAACATGTAAATGCGAACCTTGATTTCATGTGGGACATGTTTAATTCGTTCGGTGGTGTAAATTCAAGCCGCGTATTCTCTATCATCCCGTTCATCGGTGTCGGTGGTACTTATACATGGGACTACAATCCTGCCGACCAGTCGAACATCATGCGTGAAGGCGGCAAACGCAAAACTACCTCCTGGACTCTTCCCGTATCAGCCGGTATCCAGCTCCGCTTCCGTCTGAGCCGTTATGTAGACTTCTTCGCAGAAGGCCGCGCACAGTTCTACGGTGACAACTTCAACAATTATGCATATGGTGATCCCGTGGACATGAACCTCTCGGTAATCGGCGGTTTCTCCTTCAACATCGGTGGTTCGGGCTTCCGCAGCTACAATCCTTGCGACTACCTGGGCTATATCTCGAACCTCAATAATCAGGTGAATGACCTCCGCGGCGCCCTCGCCACCACCACAGCAGCTCTCGCAGCAGCCGAAGCACAGCTTCCCTGCCCCGAAGTACAGGAAACAGTAGTAGTGAACGAAGCAGCTCCTCTGATGGCAACCGTACGCTTCACCATCAACTCAGCCGTGATCACCAACGATGAAATGGTCAACGTATACAATATCGCTGAATGGATGAAGGCTAATCCTGAACAGAATGTGACCATCGCCGGCTACGCCGACAAGAACACCGGTACATCAGCTTACAACATGGCTCTCTCAAAACGCCGCGCTGAAGCAGTACAGAAAGCTCTCGTAGACAAATACGGCATCAACCCCGACCGTCTCTCAATCCAGGCTGAAGGCTCTGACGTACAGCCCTACGACGTGAACAACTGGAACCGTATCGTAATCTTCTCACAGGCTCAATAAGCACATACAGTTAGAATAAGATTCATATCCCCCCTCAGCCCCGACCCGGAATTCCGGATCGGGGCTGAGCGTGTTTATAATTTATATGTATATGTACCGTGCGGGGTGTCGATGTGCACGATGACCGGCGTCGATGGCAATGACGCCGGCAAGACGCGGCGGCCGAGCAGGTCATAGATACGGACATCATGGTGCGCCGTATAGATGACCCGGAGGGTGTGGCCTTGGCGGAAGACCTGCGGCTGCCCCTGCTGAGCGGAGATCGTACCGGCGCGGCGCAACACTAAATCGAGCCCCGCGAGAGCATCGATGCATCCGGCAGTAGTGGATACCTGTGAGGCGATGTCGTGGAGCTCGGCGACGGTGAGAGTCGGATCGGCCTCAAGCCAAGTGGCAAATATGCCTGCCACATGCGGTGAGGACATGGATGTGCCGCATTCTGCCATGTAATAATCGGAGCCGTCGCGATAGGATACGGAAGCGAGCGCCTCGGGCTTGTTTTTGAGATAATGGGAGCTCACGGCAGAAATCACCGCTCCGCCGGGAGCATAGAGTTCGGGCATACGGCGTCCATCGGGAAGCACACCATATGAGCTGAAATCGGAAACGGCATCTTGCGCACCCATGTAAGTCCACACAGCGGTACTTCCATCAAGCAGCGGAATTTCAACGCGCGAATTCAGTGATCCGACGGAAAATGTGTTGTGGCCGCACGCCATATCGCTGATCGAGAGATCGGAGTCGCCGGGGCGTACGTCACGTATGCCGACGTTGCGGAATGAACCGCCGGATGAAAAACAGTCGACATGCGTGCCGGGCTCAGCTGAAACGTCCATCACAAGATAATAGCGTGCCCACGGACCGAGATTTGATTTTTCGGTGCACCCGAAGTCGCAAAGCACCTCGGTATGGAACCGTGCATTTGCAGGAGCCGTTTCGGCTGCCATCACAATCGATCCGGTGAAGCAGGCAGCCAATCCCGGAGACTCATCAAAGGGAATCTCGATGATATCACCGTCAGGCTCCGGAGATAGCCAATCGCCGGTATAGACAAATTCAGTGGTATTCTGGTCGTAGACACGGAAACGCAGAGCGAAGGGGCTGCCATCGGCACTCCAGGCATCAATATAATTGGCCACCTTCATGTAATCGTCGGCAAATTGCGGTGCCACGACTGTGGATGCGATAGCTTGTGGCTGAGCGAAATCAGCAGGGAAGTGCATCGGGATGTAGCCATCGTTGCCCGCCGAGAGCACTATCGGAGTGTCTTGGGCGCACAGGTCGAGATAGCGGCAGAATAGCGTAGAGCCATCGCGCGGGCCGGTAGTGGAGCCTATGGAAATGTTGATTACGGCCCGACGGCCTGCGGCGGCAGCGTGGGCGAGTATATGTTCGACCCCGGCGAGCACCCCCGCATCGGTGACCCGGGAAGTGGTGGCCACAATATCGGCGCCGGGGGCGATGCCGCGCCAGCGCGTCGCATGTGGATTGCCACAAAGGATGCCGGCTACGTGAGTACCGTGATATGCCTCAGCATCATCAGTGGTCCATGCTGCTATTTCCTCGGGGGTAAGCGCGTAAAAAGCCTCGCCGGTAGTTTCTGAAAAATGAGCTATCGATCTGACGCGACCCTCGAATGCGCTGTGGTGAGGATCGAATCCGGTATCGGAGAAACCTACGATGACGCCGGCTCCGGTGTACGCCGCTCGCGAAGGCTCAGGGGTGAGTACTGACGAGGCATGACTGAAATCACGTGCCACGTCGAGATTCTGACCGGCCGGGCGAGCCGATTCCACGCGGAGGAAAAGACCGGCATCCAAAAGAGCATCGAGCCTGTCGGCCGGAAGACTGCACACAGCCATATCCTCACGCTGCGCCCAAACGATGGCACCGCTACTTTCGATATCGGAACGCGTCACGCCGTCGCACAGCTGCACGACAACGGGATAAAAAGATATTTCGGCTCTTGAGGCGCGGGAATGACTGTGTGCGGATATTATGCGCAAGCGCGGGTCATCAACGCGGGCCGAAGAAGCCAAAGTTGCAAAGGCAAGCAGGAGGGGTAAATATGGTTTCATGAGAGAGAAAAAAATGGGGTACTCTGACGAATACCCCATATTCTATAATGTATAATAGAGAGCGTGCTGTTAATTATTTACAACGATGCGCTGTGATTTTGAGCCGTTGACAGAGAGGATATAGATACCCTTCTGGAGAGCGGCGGTAGAGATAGTGGCCTCGTTGCCATCGACAGTCTGTGATGCCACGTGCGCTCCTGAGGTAGAGTAAATGTCGAGATGCATGCGATCGGCAGTAGGATCGAAAGCTGTCCAATCGGCTCCTTCGGAGGTGATTATGATATTGTCATTGTCGGCCTTGACATCACTTATGCCTGAGCCGGTGATCACCATCTTTAGACCTGTGAGAGCGTCAAATTTACCGGCACCCCAACGAATAGGATCAGAGCAATCGGTGACAGCCTTGTCGCGGATAGCAGTATTGCGCACGATCTCGATAGCTTTGGCAGAAGTAAGCGAGGGGTCAGCTTCGAGCCAGAGGGCGATACCACCTGCTACGACAGGTGACGCCATCGAAGTACCGACAGCCGACTTCCAGATATTGAGGCGTCCATTGGCAGTCTGAGCGGCAGAAATCTGATCATTCTTTGACACCTGATTGAGGGTAGTGGCCGAGCAAGAGCGACTTGAAACAGAAGACACTACAGCAGTACCGGGAGCACAAATCAGGGGGAGCTCACGTCCATCGGCAAGCCGGCCATAGCTTGAATACGGGCCGATAGCATCGGCAGCCACTTGATAGGATGCGACGGATGAACCAAAGCCCATATTGCCTACAAGAGGCACATCGGGTGTGATAGTCCATGCACCGACACAGATGACATTTGGGCTGCAAGCCATCGAGTTGATAGAGAATTTATTGTCGCCACCTGTAAAACCGGGGTATTTGACCAAATCTTTCTCACTCTTCTGATTGTCGTTGACGAGGCCTTCGCCCTGTGTTGTGATCATGACACGCTGTCCGGCCTTGCCGACCACTCGCAAGAAATAGAGCTGAGTGCCGCCGGAATTAGTGTTGCTGTTGAAAGCGATATTTGAGTTGAGGCGTACGCTGTAGCGGTTGCTGGTGGAAGTATTTTTGCTTGTAGTAGCCAAAACGTAAGACTCGCGTGAAAATGCTTTGTTGAAGCCATCATAGTGTTTGAACATCGCATCGGTGTAAGCTGCACCTGATACGCCTATTGTCTGTTCGACACCGCCCACGACGGTCATCTCCATAGTATATGCACCCGTTGCTGTATCGTAAACACCGATCACGACATCAAATGGTGTGGCATCATTGCTGTAGACATCGACAATATTTCCACCGGTGAAAAAGTAAGGAATAGTCTGGACGGAGAGGTTGCCGGCAGAGAATGTATAGTCGATGGATACCTGCTTGTTGCCTTCATTACCGGCAGAGATGCATATGATGGCATCTTTGCTAAGACGGTCAAATGCCTGCGACACGATATCCGTGCCGTCATGCGGACCAACGTTTGAGCCGATCGAGAGATTGACAACGACGGGCTTACCGGCACTTTTTGCATATTCTACTATCTGTCCGACACCGCTTATGATGTTCTGGTCGCTGAACGCGCCGGTACATAGAGCTATGTCGGCATCAGGTGCCATGCCGTAGTAGGGATTGTTGCCGGTACTGAGAGTTGACGAATTGGAGCCGGTGAGCAAAGCTACCGCACGTCCGGCGCCATTCCATGCGCCTGACATGATACCGAGTGTATGCGTGCCATGGTCCGATGTGCCTTCATCGATTGTAGCATCAGCTATTTCCGCAGGAGTAGTGAAAGCGCGGGAAATAGTACCGTCCTCGCCCATGTAATACCAGGCGCGCTTGATACGGTTGGTATTGATATCGGAGCGGCTGCGGAAATTGACATGCTGGATGTCGATGCCGGTATCAAATATACCGCAGATGACACCATTGCCGGTGAAAGCACGGTTGTCAGCAAAAGACACGCCGGAGTGAATCTGATCGGCGCCCGTCTGCTCACGGACAAGATTCATCATAGGATAGCGCTGCTCACCGAAGGCAATCGATTTTACGAAATCACATTCAGCGACAGCTTTTATATCAGAAAGTGAGCCTGATACGAGAACGATGTCACCGAGATCGGTAATCACCTCAAATCCGCGGGCCTCAAGATCAGACGCTGAAGCGCCTTCGTTGAGGGCGATGAACACGGAAGTCTTAGTCTCGCCACGGGATACTGTCGTCTGATCGAGGCCCAGCATCTTGAAGCCGGGGCGAGTCATGCCCGGATTCTCCAGAGCCGCGTCGTACTGGCTCATGATAAACTGTCCGCTGGCATCAAACTTAGTCTGAGCCGAAGCGGACATCGCGCCGAGCGCCGCGAGAAGTACCAATGTAGAAAATTTGCTCATAATAATAATGATTAGTTTAGAGTTCGTGGTTTAAAAACATATATTAACGACAATGTGGTCAGCCGTTGAGCGATCTTGCCATGAGGATGACTGAATGTACTTGCCGTAAACGACCGAATCCGATTGGGAAAAGCCCCACCGAACAGCCGGAATACGTGAGTATTTTATTTTTGTCGTCATATTTATTTCATCCGAGGTGCCCGTTACTCAGCTGCTATTACCTGTGACTCTCATATTCAGGACATCTTTCACGCTTTGGTTCAGTCGTGTATCTGAATGACACTCCTTCAACCGCATAGTGAAATCCACTCCTAAATATGAGACCCTGTCGCCAACTTATGTTTTTGAACAACCTCTTAGAAAGCAAAGATATACAATTTTTATCATAACAAGCACGAATTAACATATTTGAATGAAAATTCTTGCATTTTTTAACATTCTGCTGAAGCAATTGGAGAAAAGAGGCACACTCTAAAGTGCGGTGGCGCAAAAAAATCCCGAGTCTTCGCGAGTCGGGATTTTCTTTTATTAATCAAAAAGCTGTAAATACTATTACGTGTGCTAAAATGAAAATTGCAGTTCTTTTATCGTTAGTACTTATATGACTGCCCCGGGCTTCGATGGTTTAATCGCGAAGTCATTTTTTTTCGAGATATTCATCAAGGTCCACTCCGAGGTAGCGCTCCGTCTTGTCAATGAGGATACGTCGCGCCAGGCGCGCCCAGGTGGCACCATTGCATGAAGCTTCATTTTCGAGTATAGAAAGCGCCTGCCGGAAGCTATAGTACATGACATTTTTTAGGCAGAATCTATCCAAGAACAAACACCCGCCC
>CANSGE010000043.1 GCA_947646295.1 uncultured Bacteroidales bacterium | reverse complement strand
GACCGCGAGAAACTCCAGGAACGTCTTGCCAAGCTCGCCGGTGGTGTGGCCGTGCTCCACATCGGTGCCCCCAGCGAAGTTGAGATGAAAGAAAAGAAGGATCGTGTCGACGACGCTCTCAGCGCTACCCGCGCTGCTATCGCCGAAGGTATTGTCCCCGGTGGCGGTGTAGCTTACATCCGCTGTCTTGACCTCCTCAATGATGTCAAAGGCGACAATGACGACGAAGAGACCGGCATCGCGATCATCCGTCGCGCTATCGAAGAACCTCTCCGTCAGATTTCCAACAACGCAGGTGTCGAAGGCGCAGTCGTCGTGCAGAAAGTTCGCGAAGGCAAAGGCGACTTCGGCTACAATGCCCGCACCGATTCTTACGAGAATCTTTTCGCTTCCGGCGTGATTGACCCGGCCAAGGTTACACGTGTAGCTCTTGAGAACGCAGCCTCGATAGCAGGTATGTTCCTCACCACAGAGTGTGTCATCGCCGAGAAGAAAGAGGAAAATCCCGCACCTGCGATGCCCGCCGGTGGTATGGGAATGGGCGGCATGATGTAATCATCAGACGACATACTATAAAATAGAAATCACCTCCGGCGACGGAGGTGATTTCGTTTTTCAGAGGCCGTGTGTCTTCAACCTCAAAGATAATCGTGCATTTACCAACCCGTGTTTTGAGTAAGATTAAGATTGCGGTCCATTTCTACGAGTGGAATAGGCCATAATTCGTGGCGGGATTGATAGCTGCGGGTGTACATGAGATCGCCGAAGATGTCCGTGGCATCTTTTACGGATGCTTCCAGCAATCCCCAGCGGCGTAGATCCCAGTAGCGCTGACCTTCTCCCGCGAGTTCGTATGCGCGTTCGCGGCGTATGCGTTCGGCCATCGAGCTTTTGTCGCCCACTGAGAGCCATGCCGGCCCTGAATTTAGGCCGGGCATATTTACGCGCGCGCGTACCTTATTTAATTCTGCGATGGATTTATCCAGATCGCCGTGTTCATTGTATGCTTCGGCAAGCATCAGCAATACATCGCCGAGGCGGATAAGGGGAAATTCGTAGGGTGTGCGGTTGTACTCGCCCCAATAGCCGTCAAGGTTGCCCGTTGGAATCCATTTTCGCCAGAAATATGAGTTCCAGCCCTCCGAGTTGCGTATGAAAGCCATTGCTTCCATTGGAGCACCTCCCTGCGTCGGGTCGGCCAGTACAAACTGCTTGTCCATCGGATTGGAGCCGGCATCAGTGCCAAGATAGTGGGAGTAGGGGGTGATTACGTTGAGGCAGAGACGTGGGTCGCGCAGGCGGTATGCGTCCATCACTTTCGTGGTGTCACATGCCAGGGTGCTTGTCACCGTGGTGCTTCCCTGGTCGATGGCCACACACATATTCTGCCGGCGCATTTCGGGGGTGCCGTCGTTGAATCCCAGGAATACATCATCCCAATTGAAAGGCGAACCATCAAGATTTTCATACATATCCACCAAAGTAGTCGATGGTACAATGCAATTGCTTGCGATAAGCCGCATAGTGGATTTATTACCGAAATATGATACAATATCGAGTGCATATCCCGCGGTATTGCCATCGATTGACTGGATTGAAAATATCATTTCCTGACTGTGATTGCCGTTGTACAGACGGAAGAGCTCGTTATAGTCAGGGTGTAGCGCGTAACCGTAGTCATTGTGTACATTATATACTATTTCCTCGAAGTCGGAGATAGCTTTTTCCCATTCGCGGTTGAAGAGGTATACCTTGCCACGGAGTGCATACGCTGCACCTTTGGTGGCTCGTCCCAGATCGGCGGCATCCCATGCTACCGGGAGCTTCTCTATGGCATCGTCGAGGTCGGCCAAGATGTGCCGGCGTATTTCGTCGGCGTCGGTGCGCGGAGCATTTAGTGTGGCAAACTCTTCGTTGATGTCGCATGTCTCATCATAGTAAGGTACGGCGCCCCAGCAATTGAGCATGCGGAAATACGCCATGGCCCGGAGAAATTTTGCTTCGCCTGTGACACGGTCGATTGTCTGCCGGCTTATAGGCATTCCGGCTACATTGCGAATCACGGTATTGGAGCGATGCACGAGTTCGTAGAGATTTTGCCAATGATTCTGTACACCTCCGCTATTGGATGCAAAAGCTGTACCGCGCGAAATGTCGGCCCAGGGTGAAGTCCCGTCGGCCAAGTCGCTGCACATGTCGAAAGTAAACTCCATGCCGAAGCACCATTGGGCTTTCATCGCGGCGTAAAGTCCCACGGCAGCCTGACGTGCGTGGTCTTCAGTCTGCCAGAATGTCGTGCCCGACATCTGGTCGCCGGGAGTATAGTCGAGGCTTTCGCAACTTGTCAAAGCTGCGGTGGCCGACAAGAGTATTATAGGAAGATATATTTTTTTCATAATCAGAAAGTCACATTGAGGCCTATGGAATACTGGCGGATAGCCGGATAGCCGACATCGGCGCCGATTTCCGGATCGAGTCCGGGAAAATCAGTGATGGTGAAAAGATTGTCGATACTGGTATATACTTTCAGGTTTTCGACGTAAAATTTGCGGGTGAGGCGTTGCGGGACAGTATATCCGAGCTGAATGTTCTTGCAGCGAAGATATGCGGCGTTGTGTACAAAAGCGTCACTGGCGATATTGTTTTTACCGTTTGCATTGTTGCGGAGCACGGGATATTTCGAATCGTATGGATTTTCCGGAGTCCAGGCATTATCTGTGATATCCTTGATGAGTGATTGTCCCATCACGGTCACAAACCGGAATGCCTGATTGTTGTAGTACACCTTATGATTGCCTATACCTTGAAAGAGTATGCTGAAATCGAAATTATTCCAATTCACTCCCATATTGATGCCGTATGTCAGCCTTGGCATCGTTCCGAATCCGATTTCCACACGGTCGTTGGCGTCGAGCTTGCCGTCGCCGTTGGCGTCGCGGTACAGGAAATCGCCCAGCTCAGGCCGCTGATAGGTGGCGAAATAGTCAGGATTGCGATCTACGAGAGATTGCACGTAGTCGAGGTCACTCTGGTCACGCACGATGCGGTCGACGGTGATTACATATAGTTGGTTGATAGGCCGTCCTTCCTGGATTTTGTAAACCCCGCTGATTGAGGATACATCGCCCTGGAATTTAGTTACTTTATTCTTTACAAATCCGAGGTTGAGTCCGATGGTATATGAAACGTGGCCGATGCGGTCGTTCCAATGCAGATCGAGCTCGGCGCCTTTATTGTTGACTTCACCGGCATTCTGGTTGGGTACGGTGCTCGTGCCGTGCTCCAGTGGAGCGGGGAGCGAGATGAGTATACCTTCGGTGTTTTTGTTGTACACGTCGATAGAGCCGCTCAGTCTGTTGCTCAAAAGTGAGAAGTCGATACCGAAATTGGTCATATATGTCTTTTCCCAGGTGAGCTTCGGATTGGCGAGCACAGTCTGCGCCAGGCCCCCGGCGATATTGCCGTTGAGTATGTAATTTGCCGTAGCGAAGAGTGACTGGTACATATAGTAGCTCGTGGTGGCGTTGTTGCCGAGCGAACCGTAAGAGGCACGCACCTTGAGCTGATTGAGCCACGCTGAAGCGCGTTGCATGAATTTTTCTTCGGAGATGCGCCATCCGAGAGAAACCGATGGAAAGTATCCCCAACGATTGTCGGGGGCGAATTTCGACGAGCCATCGGCGCGGAGGTTGGCTTCGAGAAGATATTTGTCGTCCCAATTGAGATTCACTCGTCCGAAATATGACCGCATGGCCCATTCATTATAGTTGCCGGTGATGCTGCCGTTGGTCATACCGGCGTCAATCGCTCCGAGCGATGGATCCACAAGATCATATTTGATGAAATAGTCAGTATCATATTTATTGTATTCCTGACTCATACCTGCGAGAATAGTCGCGTCGAGTTTTGCGAATTTTCGTTGATAGCGGGCCGTAAGGTCCGATGCGCGGAATGTATTGCGGTAATTGAAGCGACGGATATATGTGCGCACCACGCCTTCGCGGATTAGCACCGGGCCCTCGGATGTGAAGCGGTAAAGATCGCGGTCGGTGAGGTGGTGCTCAATGTTGCGTTCCCAATAATTGTATGAATACGAGCCTTCGACGGTCAATCCTTTCAGCGGTGAAATACGGGCATACAGCTTGGCCACCCCACGCTTTGTCTTCACAGGGTAATCGTCATCGTAAAACCACTGTCTGCGGTAAGGATTTGCATTGCTTACATTTTCCTCTTCCGGATTTTGTATGCCGCCATAAAGACCGGTGGCTGGATCAAACAGGGTCATGCCGGGTACGGTATTGAATGCTCCGTATCCGAAAATCACATCGCCGCCTTTGGCCGCATTTTCGGCCGAGGGATTGTTTGTGTCGAGAAATCCGAAGAGATTTGTCCCTACTGTCAGCCAAGGTTTGATTTTGATATCGAGGTTGGTGCGGAGCTGATAGCGTTCGTAATCGGTATGATATATCATGCCGGGATTGTTGATATAGCCCAACGAAAGATTATACGAAACACTTTTTGTGCCACCCGTCACGCCTATGTTGTGGTTTTGCACTACGGATGGGTTGCGATATATGTGGTCTTGCAAGTCGGTATTGGGATATATGGTAGGATTTCGGCCGGCATCGTTGCGCCATTCGTCAATTTTGCCTTGAGAGAAGCGTGGCGCCTGCCCGTTGACGATGAGTCCGGCATTCTGTATCTCCATGAAATCGGCATAGTCGGTCACGAGATTCAGACGCTTCGCTACGGTCTCGAATGACACATTCCCGCTGTAGGTAAACCGCGGGGCGCGCTCGGCACCCTGACGCGTGGTGACGAGTATTACACCGTTGGCCGCCCGTGAGCCGTATATCGCCGATGATGCGGCATCTTTCAGCACTGATATATTCTCAATATCCTGCGGATTAAGATCGCTCAAGGCTATACCGGTCATGCCGTCGACCACTACCAAGGGGGCTGATTCATTCAGAGTGCCTTGTCCGCGTATAGTGATGCTTTGTGATTCGTATCCCGGGGTATTACCGCCTGAATTGGTAACGGTGAGCCCGGCTGCCAGTCCGGCGAGGGCATCGGTGACATTGGTCACCGGGCGGTCTTCGAGGGCATTGATGTTCACTGATGATACAGCGCCCGTAAGATTGACTTTTTTCTGCGTTGCATATCCTACCACGACCATCTCATCGAGGCTCGACACGGCTGAGTGGAGCTTGATTTCAATGTCTTTGTGATGGTCAAGCGTGAGATTTATCTCTTGGGTGGCGCAGCCTACGTATGATACCGTGGCTACGGAAGGTACCCTCACATCGGCAATGTGGAAATTTCCCGATTCATCAGTGATAGCGGTTTTGGCTTTGTCGCCTCCCGGACACACGGTGGCTCCGATCACCGGGTCGCCGTAATCATCGGTGACGGTTCCGCTCAAAGTCACTAAGGTAGATTGCGACGGTGAGGCCACAGCATCATTCTCAGCTGCCTGAGCTTGCGGAGCATGTGATAGTGAGAATAGCAGGCTTGCGATGCACAAATATTGGTATATTTTCATCCGGTTTATTATCATTTATCGGACAAAAATACCTTTTATCAAAAAATTGGAGAAATATGTGTCAACGTACAGCGCAAATCTGCCAATAAACGAAAGGACGTCAATCGGTCTGCACAACAAGATAATTGGAAAGATCCCAGAATTTATCCCGGTCAAGTATTCTGATGACCTTATGCCCTGCGCTGTCGCAGATTTCGAAAGATCCGGGATGATGATTTGTGAGGATCTTCGCTTTGGATGAGAGGGTGGGGATGATTTGCAAGTCGCGCTTGTCGCCTACTTTGAAGACTCCCAGGTCGAAATCGCCGTTCATCAGGCGGGATTTACGCAGAAATCCGCTTTCGATGATGCGGTGTTTTTTGAGGGCGTTTTTATCTGCCACTACATAGAAACACGTATTAAGCTCCATCTCAAGACGCGAGGCATTGCTTTGAGCGGCATCCAGATTGTCGCTTACGGTCGTGACCGTGAAGTTGAGTGAGTCGATCTGCAGATTGAGAGAGTCTATGGTTTCGTTGGCTGCCGCCAGCTGGCGGTACAGACTGTTTATTTCAGCAGCCTGGGTGTTGAGTTGCCTCCGGAGCATCTCTATGATGCCTTCAAGGTCTTCATTGTAGAGTGATGATTCGCTGAGCCGCTTTTCGAGTTCGTCAAGTTGGATACGCCTTTGGGAGAGAGAGGCTTTCATGGCTGTGATATCGGCAAGGATGCGGCGCCGGCTTGCCGGGGTCTCGCCCGACGAGGCGGAGGATGCCGACATAATGTGTTCGAGATTCTTTATCTCATCCATACTTGTCGAAATCTCTTTGACGAGACGCAGCAATCTGTCTCTTTCCTCGATTGCCGACGCAAGTTCCTGCCGGGATGCCTCCATGAGGTCGGTGTCCCGGATTTCATCAGCGGGTTTGTTGGCGCACGACGTCAACATACCTGCGAATACGATAGCGACAGCAATACTATTTTTCATCATACAAATATACTGTATATGCATGTTTTTGGCAAAATGTGTAAATAAACGACACAAAAGTGATGGTAAACGACTTGCTATTTAGCGTAGCTAATGCTAATTTTGCAGCATGAGATCTATCGAAAACAAGACGGCACTGATTTTTGACTTGTTTTTCAGTTTTGTGTTTCAGCCGATCTTGCTTTTGATCGGGCCGGCGCACTACTGGGTGACGCAGTGGCCGGTATTTTTCGTAATAGTGTGTGTATACCTCTATGCCTGCTATTTCGTGCTGAAACATCTCAATTTCCCTAAATTGCTCATAGAAAGACGATATACACGTATTATTGTAGTGGTTTTGAGCCTTATAGCAGTATGTTATCTGCTTTCGTGCTACCCTTTGCCGCAACTTGACTTCGTGATACCGACTCTGAGTGAATATCAGACTCAAGTGCGCAATTTTGGGGTATCGATCACGTTGTGGCTGATGTTCTCGCTCGTGCTGGGCTATTCATTCACGACATCCATCGTCAAGGAGCTCTACGACCAGCTCTTGCTCAAACGCAAGATAGAGGCCCAGCGTGACAAGGCTGAGCTGGCGATGTTCAAGGCCCAGATCAGCCCGCACTTTCTTTTCAACACTCTCAATTCTCTGTACAGTCTTGTGATTGGCACGTCCGAAAAGGCCGAGGATGCTTTCATCAAGTTCACCGAATTGTTGAAATACACCTATGTGACCATCGACAAGGAGTGGGTGACTCTGCGTGACGACATCGAATACATCCAAAACTATCTTGATCTGCAGTCAATCCGCCTCAATGAGCATACAGCCATAGATTGGTCGTATGATGTCGATGACGATAGCGTGCAGGTACCTCCGATGTTGTTCCTGACGTTTGTTGAGAATGCTTTCAAGTACGGCGCATCGACGAGCCGAGACTGCACAATCATGATTCATCTGACGCTACACGACGGAGTGCTGCGGTTTGAGACCCGCAACAACGTGATGAAACATGCCGACTCGTTCCGTGAAGATATGCCGGTGGGAGTTGAAAACTGCAGGGCGCGCCTCAGTGCCCTGTATCCCGGAAGATATACGCTTGATGTATCAGATGCCGGAGGCGAATTTCACTTGAATCTCAAAATACAACTTGACAAGCAACCATCATGATCAGATGTATAGCCATAGATGACGAGCCGCTGGCTCTTGATGTGATAGCAAAATTCTGCGACCGCATCGGCGGGATTGAGCTTTCTACCTTTTCCGATCCGCAATTGGGGCTGGAAGCGATACTGCGCGACCGCCCGGCCATTGCATTTCTTGATATAGAGATGGAAAATATCACGGGGCTGGCTATTGCGCGACAGTTGCCCCCCGAGACATGTTTCATATTCACTACGGCTTATCTTAACTATGCTTTTGACGGTTACGAACTTGATGCTGTCGACTATCTGCATAAACCATTTGCCTTCGCGCGATTCAAGACGGCGGTGGCAAAAGCCATCCGCCGCATCGGTGTACCTGAAGAAAAATCGCGCTCCATCACAGTCAAGCAGGAATACAACAATGTGAGTATCCCGCTCTCCGAGATTCTCTATATCGAAGCCATGGAGGGTTATGTGAAGATTTTCCGTGAAAACGGTACTTGTACCATTTCACGCGTCATTCTGAAAAATATCGGGAGTCAATTGCCCGAAAACGACTTTGTGCGGATACATCGGTCGTATATAGTCGCCAAAAACAAGATTAAAAGCTTCAATCGCCGCGAAGTGGAGCTTGTAAACGGTAAGAATCTCCCGATAGGGCGCCACTATGCCGACGATCTTACCGCGCTATTCTAAGCACAGAAAGCTGCCACAAGTAGCGGGACACTGATTTCAAGCGCTATACCATGGAAAAGAGCCGCCGGCACGAGTTGCGAGCCGGATGAATCCTCATTTTCGCCAATGATCATGGGCAGACACACATCCATCGAATTGATTCCCGCTACAGAAATTGCAGTGATGCCGTAGCCGCGTTTCGAGAGATATCGGCATGAAATCAGTGCGAACATCTCGCGGACGACATTGGCGAGCAGGGCCAATGCTGCAATAGACGCAGCGGCCTCAGGGCCCGCGGTAGCTTCCTTGAATTGTCCGATAAGCACCGATGATAGAGTGTAATATCCGAATCCACTCCCTACGGCCATCACATCGCTGAAATTGTCGCCTCTCAAAAACATTGCCGCGATGAAAGTGAATGAAAGCGTGCCCGCTATGGTGCATATCGGCAGGAGCAGCATCCCGGGTTTGAAATTCTTGAAAATATTCTTGAGATCCGGACGCATCCCTATACCAAGTCCCACCTGAATGATGAGAAGGTATAGCAAGATCTGCGGCAATGAGATTTCCGAGGGGAGCTGCAGAGAGAGACCGCACAAGCCGGCTATGATGCCGACCACTACCATCAGGGGATACAGCAAATGATTCATCGCGCACCTCCTTTCCCTTGGATTCTGCGATAGATGAGTGTGGCTGCTATACTACCGCCTACACCAGCCAAAGCTATCACGACAGCTTTCACGCCATCGCGGTGAAGATTTGATATGATTGTATCATTGGAGCCGAGGCTCGTGCCGAAAACAAACAAGAGTACAAGCACGGTGATGGTGGTGGAGATCGCCAACACCCCGCGCAATTTGTCGAAGCGGCGAAGGCAATATCCGGCCGCTACGGATATAATTAGGGCTATCAGTATATTAAACATAAGCTTATGCATCTTGGCTTGTCCGGGTATCACTATCCGGACAAAGTAATGAAAATAATGTAAAACAAAGGGATAAACTATGTGCTCAGATATGAAATCCGGCTAAAAGCAAGATGCACAGCTTATACAAAGCCGCTGAACCAATGGACATGAGCTACCCGGCAGAGGTTTTCCTCCGACCGTGCATTGCGTATTTTTATGTATTTCGTACGTGAAATCATGTGCCTATCGGTTGTTTAGCATTACAAAGTTACGAATTTTTATCCAAATAGCCAAATTTTGGGTTAGGCTGCGCCGTGGGATTACTAAAAATTCATTATCTTTGCCATCACTCATAAACTATCCTTATTCACGCTCTTAATGGACTCGAACTGGCATCATTTTGTTTTGGTAGGTGACGGCGCGAATGTTTTACCTAAAGCTATCGAGCTTGCACTTGTGCATCATTATCCTGCTTTTCAGCGCACCGGTAAGCGCACCAGGCTGTCCGTGGTAGGTATTGACAGGGCGGAAATTGATGATTTTGTGTTCGATTATCAGGAACTGTTCGACAATTCTTTTTGGCGCGTGGTCGATCTTACTGCCGCGAGTGTCGGAATCGAACATCATAGTCCCCGTTATGCCGGCTACCGTAAGGATTTTGTCGATGTTGAATGGGAGTTTGTCGTAGGCCGTCTTTCCAATCGCCTGCTTCAAGAAAAAATGCGTCGGTGGAGCAGGGACGATGAAAGGTCGCTTTCTGTCTTGCTCGCATACGATGATAAGTCGAAAACTGAGAGCCATGCACAAAAATTGCGTCGGCGTCTTCCCGCGGGTGTAAAGGTGGAGGTGTGCGGTGTCCCGCATGCTGCCGATGATGAATTGCGGGGCTTGGCTAAGTATCTCAATTATTTTTATCAAGCGAGCTATGAGCAGCGTCATGTGCCTACTGAGTTGCCGGAGGAAGAAGTGGAAAAGGCTTGGACGGCGATCAAAGATGAGCGCTTGCGCATGTCCAATATATATAATGTGATGTCGATACCGGTCAAAATGGAAATTCTCGGGCACGAGCGTGAGGATTGGAATACCTTTTATGCGCTCACGGCCGATGAAATCGAGATGCTTGCTGCAGTAGAGCACAACCGCTGGACTGTCGAGCGGCTGATTCAGGGTATGCGCCCTGTCACTGATATCGAGCGGCGCGAAATCTCCGAGGATATACGACGCCGGCTTGCTGATGATGAATATGCGCGGAGAAATCCACTCTCCTTGAAGAAAAAGTATAAGGAAGAGCGCGGCGCACACTATGACATCTGTGCTTTCAGCGAGCTTGGAGTCGACGAAACCGGTCTGCCGGTATCGCGCTACGATCGAGACCTTACAGCAGCCATACCATTGATTGTCAAAACTTATCAGGATCGTCATGGCAATGGATAGACACGTCACCCTTACATACCGAAACCGTATCCTTGCATTTCCGGCCTCGGCGACGCTATATATCGGACAGACGGAAGGCTGTGATCTCCGCCTTCCCAATCATACGCAATATGAGGATGAGATCTTTGCCAAGATATCCCGTGACAGCAATGGCAATGGATGGCATCTTGTGCGTCTTACACAATATTATCCTCTCTACGTCAATGGTCACCCGGTCAATCGCGTCCATTATCTCTCGGATGGCGACGTTATAGAAATTCCCGGCAATATCATCCGGTTTAAAGTAAGAGAGGGCGAGCAGACTACAGCTACAGTCACCCATGTGCACAGCTCCCGAAAAGCGCTTGCCGCTATCGGGGCAGCTATTGCCATAGGCTTCGGCCTGGTAGGATACCAACTCTATGATGCGCAGAAAGAGCGTCTGACTTCATCCATGAAGCAGGAAATTATATCATCACTTTTCACGACACGGGTCGATAGTCTGCATCTCATGTCCGGTGATAGCGTCGCAGCCTCCTACATATATGCCTCGGGTCCTGTAGGGACCGCATTCCTCACTACCGATTCACTCATTGTGACCGCCCGCCACTGTATCCAGCCTTGGCTCAATACTGTAGCCCCGCATGACTACGGGCGTCTCTCCGGGATGACTGACTGGCCTGTGCAGAAGGCTCTATATGTCGAGACCCTGAATCAGCTTTCGGGTGAAGATAGTCTCCGGCTTGTTTCGTACATCACTCTTACCGATGAATCAGGCCGCACGATTGCGCTTTCATCCGATGATTTTGCCATTAATACGCTTTCCGACGACATCGTCGAGCTGGGAAGCTACGATACACCTCTTTATTGGCGCAGTATTTCTCATCGTTACACCCGGCGCGACATGATGCTTGGTGACATAGCCGTGGCGAAGACTGACAAGGAGGGAGCCATACATCTCGCCGACAGCCTCGATTTGATAAACCTCTTGGCTCATCGGGGTGTCACCCTTACGTTTGCAGGCTATCCCGCATCGGGAGTTACCGGCAATCGGCTTGATTTCAAGACTGATGAGTTGCGGCTGCCTTTGGAAGAGATGCCCGAAGCTCCCGGACGCTACTTCATGCTCGCGCACGAAGGGGCGCTTACGCCGGGTTTTTCCGGCGGACCGGTGATTGTGCGTGGTGGCCTCGGTTACAAAGCTGTAGGGGTGATTTCCGTGGTCGACGAACGCAACGGTAACCGCTCATACTCTGTACCTGTTTCAGAAATTAAGCATTGATGATGATGGAGATTCATAAAGGGACGCAATATATAATCACCACTGATGGCCTGACGGCTGAAAAGCATGGCGATGGTAGCGTGAGAAGAATGAAGTACTATCCCGAGCGCGATATATCCGTGCTTGCCGGCGAGATCGACGAATTGACAGCCTGGCGTATTCTGAGGGATATAGCTGCTCAAGCTGAAGCGGCCGCCACCCCTGTGTGCCCGGAGCATATTTTCATTGACGGCGATGGTTTTGTGCTGTCCGAGTGGTCGGCGAGCCGCGATACACGCTATGAAGCGCCCGAAGGCTACTCGCCGGTCTGGGCGCTTGCGTCTACGGTCTTTTACGTATATCTCGGATGTCATGTGTTTCAAGGTCTTGGCGGGAGCGCTCAGACCCGCACCGCTCCGGTACCCACATTGCGCAGCGGCTTGCCTCAGCTGAGCCGACTGATTGAAGATTGTCTGAGTTTCCAGCCCGCTGCCCGTCCTACTTTGGCTGAGATTGTTGAAATAGCCTCCCGGAATCTGTCACGTTGCCAAGCCGACCGCAGTGAATATCCTCCCATGAAAATCCGCCCCGACAGCGGAACTGAAACCGATGAAATTGATACACTCTGGCCTGAAGAATTTGTCTGAAATGAAAAAATTGTTCGTTATAGTATTAGCCGTGATTATGCCGTGTATTTGCGTTTTTGCGC
Organism: uncultured Bacteroidales bacterium; assembly: GCA_947646295.1. Taxonomy (GTDB): domain Bacteria; phylum Bacteroidota; class Bacteroidia; order Bacteroidales; family Muribaculaceae; genus CAG-873. The sequence goes on along the minus strand of CANSGE010000043.1, from coordinate 1,462 downwards.
AGGACGCCGAGCTCAATCGCCTTGCCGATATAGTGTTTTCATTGCAATCAGGTGGTGAAAAAGCTTACAATAATGCTGTAATACAACTTGCCGCCGATAAACTTTGGACACCGATGGACGAACTCACCATAGACCGCGCCGTCGAGTGTAAAGCGTCGGAGCGTGTACCCGGTTTCCGTCTCAACGCGGTACTGACCAATGCCGAGAATGAAAATCGTTATCAGACTTCTACCGGTAATCATCTCAATGGAGCCGACTCACGCTACAATTACTCTTTGTTTGAGAAAACACTTCGCGCGGGAAAGACCACGACTTTTACCCTCCCGGGACGCTGGGGCGAGCAGGAAATCATCATCATTCCTTATCAAGGTTTGTTAGATGCGTCAGCCAAGTGTGGCGATGCGCCATTAAAGCTCTCAAAAATGAGCAATGGCTGTCTCAAGCTCTCGGGGCGCGCATCGAAAGATAGTCCGCTGACATTGACAATTACAAATCAGTCGGAATCGAGCATCTCATACGTGATTATTAATTACAATTCGCGCCGATGAGATGCTTGAGGCTTATTCCGCTTGTGTGCGCAGCCCTTACAGTCAAAGTTCTCGCTGCGGGTGGCCCTGATGATCTTATCTCTCAGGGCAACCGGGCATATGACCTCAGTCAGCGGTCGCAGATACGCATGTGTGCTGATTCGTTGGATGCCATATTGCGACAAGGTGCAATGAGTGACGACGAGCGGAGTGATTACGCCGTGTCTTTGTACAAATTGTACGGAAATTATCATTATGAGAATTGCGATTTCGACTCAGCGGCCATGTATTATCAGCGCGCGCAGGATATTATCGCGGCCCATCCCGAGACACATTTTGCAAGCCTGAGCCGTCTTTTGCTCTTGCGCGACCGTGCGCAATTGCATTATCGGCTTGAGGAGTATCATACCGCAGCTTCGCTTTTGGCCGAAGCCGATGACATACTCGAATATGACCGTCCATACGAGGTAGGGGGCAATGATTGGCTTATCACCAAGATGAGCTACGCAATGTGTCTTGCCAGAATCGGAGAGTTTGATCAGGCCATCGACATAGCTCGAACTGAAATTGACGCGGCAACCGATAAAACCGGACTCGACTATGCCCGGGCGCAGCGTATGTACGCCAAGATAATGCTCCTCGCCGATGCCGATTCAAGTGGTGCTTTGAGGGCCTACAAGGCTTACTTTGAGACCCAGAAACGCTATGCCATGCAAAATTTCAGTCGTATGGATGCACGCGGGCGCGCTGAATATTGGCAGTCATTACGCCCGTTTATAGCTGATTGCTACCGGTTGGAGGGTGCTGATGCTGCTTTTTTGTATGATGTGACATTGTTTTCCAAAGGCCTGCTGCTGCAACTCTCCCGTCTTTCGGGCAATGAAGCCGCGTCGGAGTCGGCACTGACAACCCTTGCATACACCTGGCGCGATATT
>CANSGE010000042.1 GCA_947646295.1 uncultured Bacteroidales bacterium | reverse complement strand
CAATCGAGAAATCTCGTCGCAAAACTCTCAATTCAGCCACAATTTTCACAGTCAACCAGCCGACATCACAGGCTCTCAACGCCATCATGCAGGCCGGAGGCGCCGATGCCGTGTACTTCGTCAACCCCGCCGCCGATGTGATCGCTGCCGGCATATATCCGGCATCAGCCTTCGATGAGTCACTCATCGATACAACTCTCACGGCAGTGCCCGTCCGTCAGATCGACTACGCACCTGCCAAAGCCATCATCAAATAAGCGACTTCATAAAAAATATGCGGCGCCGGGAAGCAACCCGGCGCCGTATTTTTTTCGCGGAAGTTCAATCAATACCAGTTGACACCGTTGGACATCGAAGAACGTTTGTCGTACTTGAGGTCGCTGAGCATCGACGACTTCACGGCGATATTGAATGTGTAGCTCTTGTATGGGCCTACAGGCACGAAGCTTGCCCGCATCGTGAAGCAGTGGAGATCGCGGGAAATGTTGCAGTTCATGTAGGCAAGTTTATGCGTATCAAAGTTGTATGAGGCCGAGAATGAGAAATTCCAGTTGGGTGTCGGGCGTATCGAGCCTGAGAAACTGAGATTCTGCGTGATGCGCGGGTCATACTCCATCTTTTCTTTGTTGAAGGAGCCGTAGCCGTAGCCGATCGAATAGTTGACCGTGAGATTCCACGGCACACTCCATTGGGCATAGCCGTCGGGATTCATCTTTATATCGGAGTCGGAATTGGCGGCATCCGAGACGTTGCGGTCATGTTCGGCTCCGGATTGCGGCACATCGGCGTCGGTGGAGGTATTATCGCCTTTTGTATTGTTTTTGTTGCCTTTGCGCTTGAATGTATCGTTGTTGAAGGTATAGCTGAACGAAGTACCCGTGCTCGACAAGCGGCCGATGCCCTTACCGGCTTTCCAGCGGGGAATGTTGACACGCACGGGGTTGCCGGCTTCATTGAGCTGATAGGTGTACACGTCCCAAGTGGCGGAGAGATTGAGATTGAAGCCCTTGGTGAGACGCAGCAGCAAGGATGTATTGATATTCGACCAATTCAGAGAGTCGGCAGCAAAGTTGTAGCTCTGTGAGATATTGAGATTCTCGATCAGTGAGATTTTCTTTTCACCTACGGAGTCATTGGAGTTGACTTTCATCTCCAGGTTGTTTGACAGGGAGTAAGACAGAGAGCCGGTCTTGCCCTCCGACGGGACTCCGAAAAGGGCGTTGGGGAAGTAATTGTAACGTCGCTTCTGCAGCTGGCCGTTGGCATCAGGATATTCGTATTCGCCATAGTAGCCGAAGAAGTCGCTGCCGAAGTCGGGAGCATAATTGAACGATACCGAGGGAGTCATCACGTGGCGAATCATCTTAACTTTCTTTGCAAGGAAGCCTACCGGACGCCAGAAACCATATACCTTGGTATCAAGCGCTACGGATGCCTGGAAGTCGTAGACGTTGTAAAGGCTGTATGACGTATCACACACCTCGACCGAGGCATTCGGGTCCCACTCGCGGCGCACCTTGTTGGTGTACATGCGGTCGGTGACATTGATACTCGGTGTGAGATTGAAGTAGCTGAAGAGGTTGAAGGTAGCCGAAATGGGTATGTTGTGGCGCATACCGTTGCGCCAGTCCTTGATAAGGCTCTTCTTGAAGAATTCATCCTGCTGCGCGGTGAGCGAATTCTGGAATTGTCCCGAGTACGACATACGTATCTTCTCGTACCAGCGCTCGGCACCCACGGCCTTCTTGCGCTTGAAGGGATAGAGCTGCGACATCGTCACGGTGAAATTCGGGAAGGACACCGCCAGGGTGGAGTCCTGGGTACGCTGCGCCACACTCATCGTGGCCGAGACCGACCATTTTGACTGAGGAAAACGGTAAGTCATGTTGATGGTCGAGCTTTTCGTATTCTCCGTAAAAGCGTTGGAGTAATACGAATTGAGGTCGTTGCGGGTATAGCCGGAGGTGGTGAAGTTGACGCTCGCCGAAAGATTCATGTTGGGATTTGCCTTGGAGTCCTGCGTATGGCTCCAAAGAATCTGGAAGTTGGTCTGCGAGGAATAGTCGGGCGAACCTTTCTCACCGTATATCGATTTCAGATACGATATATTGAAGTTGCCCGAATATTTGTAACGTTTCACATAATTGCTTCGAGCCGAGAGCCCCCATGAACCCTTGGTATAGATTTCGCCGGTAAGCGCGAGGTCAATATTGTCGCTGATCGCGAAATAATATCCACCGTCACGGAGATAGAAACCACGCTGATAATCGTCGCCGAACGACGGGACAATCACACCCGAGGAATAATCAGATGTAAAGGGAAAATAGCCGAAAGGCAGTGCCAGAGGCAAGGGCAAGCCGGCCAACACCATGTATACGGGACCGCTCACCACATTCTTGCCCGGACGCATCTTGGCCTTGGTGATATTGAAATAGAAGTGGGGGCATTCGTGGTCGTCGCAAGTGGTATAGCGGCCATTTGACACGAAGAACGTACCGTCGTCGTTCTTCTTGGTGACGCCACCGGTAAGATAGCCTTCACCCTGCTGGGTGATGACATTGGTGATATAGCCTTTTTCCGACTTGAAATTGTAGCGCATCGTGGCGGCTTCGTATTCATCGGAGCCTTCCTTGAATACGGGCGTGCCGGTCATCTCGCCTGTCGAGTCAGGTACGCCTACGGCATAAACCGTACTGCCGGGGAGGTCAATTTCGATATTGGCCGATGACAGCTCGATATCGCCATAGCGCACGGAGCTGTTGCCGTACATGAAAGCTGAATCGCGGCGGACGATGATCATCGAATCGGCAGATGAAAAATTGACGCCGGTCTCAAGGTCGGCCTTGACGAGCACCGGTCGTACCCGCGGCACAAAAGTATCAGGGCGCGACACCACCGGCGTATCGGCCATCCGGATATCGGATGATACTGTATCGGCAAACAAGGTATCTGCCATAGCCAAGCTATCGGCCGGGACAGCCGGCGCGAGACTCTCCACGATCTCATCGGCTGCTCCTGCAAGGGCGGGCAGCACGGCAAGCGCGAGTATGTATAGCAAAAACTTTCTCAAGGCAGTTAAACGAAAATCGCGACAAAGGTAGTAAGTTTTCGCCGATTTTCCGTCCTGTCGCCTGTAATATTGTTTGTCGCCGCGCCGATTTTTAGATAATTTTACGTTATCGGCGCCGATTGCTGCGGTATTTGCGATTTTTTTGATAACTTTGTAGCCTGACCAATCTTCTTTGCATGAAAGAATTCTTCAAAATATTAAAACGATTCGTCCCTCCTTATAAAAAGTATCTGCTTCTCAACATTGTCTTCAATTTGTTGGCCGCAGTCCTCACCCTCTTCTCATTCGCACTGATAGTTCCTATCCTTGAAATGCTCTTCAAGATCAAGGAAGCCCACTACACGTATATGTCGCTGGCCGACGGCTCTATCAAAGACGTGGCCGTAAACAATTTCTACTATTACACGCAGGAATCCATCGCGACGCTCGGGCCCTCGATGACGCTGGCCCTGCTGGCCGCTGCGCTCGTAGTGATGACCGCGCTGAAGACAGGGGCGACGTTTCTGAGCTCATACTTCATCATCCCGCTCCGCTCGGGCATCGTGCGCGACCTGCGCAACTATGTCTACGATAAGATCACGACTCTGCCGCTCTCCTTTTTCACATCGGAGCGCAAGGGCGATGTGATGGCACGCATGAGCGGCGACGTGGCCGAAATCGAAAACTCCATCATGGCTTCGCTTGACATGATGTTCAAAAATCCGGTGATGATAATCGTATGCCTTGCCATGATGCTCATGATCTCATGGCAGCTCACACTCTTTGTATTCATACTGCTGCCGCTGGCCGGCATGGTGATGGGCAAGGTGGGCAAGCGTCTCAAGCGACAATCGCTCGAAGGCCAGAATCAATGGGGCGTGCTGATGGCCAACATCGAGGAGACTCTCGGCGGCCTGCGCATCATCAAGGCCTTCAATGCCGAGGCCAAAGTGCGCAAGCGTTTCCATGCCGAGAATCAGGTATTCTATAATATCTCCAACCGTGTGGCACGCCGGCAGGCTCTGGCTCATCCTATGAGTGAATTTCTCGGCACGACAGCCATCGCCATCATCCTGTGGTTCGGCGGCAGCCTCATCCTGGGTGGCAACGCACATATCACGGCGGCATCTTTCATATATTATATGGTGATATTCTATAATATCATCAATCCTGCCAAAGACCTCTCCAAAGCCGCATACTCCATACAGAAAGGACTTGCCTCGATGGAACGCATCGACAAGATACTCAATACCCGCAATCCTATCACCGATCCCGCGAATCCGGTGAAGATGCCCATCCTGAAAGAGTCGATCGACTATGAGAACGTGACATTCAGCTACGGGCCCAACGAGGTATTGCACAACGTATCGCTGCACATCCCGGCCGGGGCGACAGTTGCGCTTGTGGGACAATCAGGCTCGGGCAAGACGACTCTCGCCGACCTGCTCCCGCGCTTCTACGACGTGGCATCAGGCTCAATCAAAATCGACGGTCAGGACATCCGCGACCTGAAAGTGCACGATCTGCGCGCCTTGATGGGTAATGTCAATCAGGAGGCGATACTCTTCAATGATACTTTCTACAATAATATAACGTTCGGCGTGGCCAACGCCACGATGGAACAAGTGGAGGCGGCCGCCCGCATAGCCAACGCGCACGAATTCATAGTCAACTCCGAAAATGGATACGACACATGCATCGGCGACCGCGGCTGCCGGCTCTCCGGAGGGCAGCGCCAGCGTCTATCCATAGCCCGCGCCATCCTGAAAAATCCGCCTATCCTCATCCTCGACGAGGCGACTTCGGCACTCGACTCCGAAAGCGAGGTGCTGGTGCAGGAAGCCCTCGAACGCCTGATGAAAGACCGCACCACCATAGTGATAGCCCACCGCCTGTCAACCATCCGCAACGCATCCATGATATGCGTGATGCATGAAGGCCGCATAGCCGAAAGCGGCACGCATGACGAGCTGATGGCCCGCAACGGACATTACCGGCGCCTGGTGGAAATGCAGTCGCTCGGCACCCGATGACAGACTTACCTAATTTATAAACAAATATCTATTCCTTATGAAAAGAATTTACTTTGCCTCGCTTTGCGCCCTGCTTTGCATGCCGGCGGTCTCAGCGAACCGTTTCAAATCCCGGTCTATCCAGAAGCCGGCGGCCGTAGCCTACCAAGCTCCTGCCTACGTAGCCAACGACTATACCGTGTACATTTACAATGGTGTCGAATGGTTTGAATACTACAAGGTGGCCAACAAATACGACTCGCGTCACAACCTTATCGAAATCACCACGACCTATCAGGAAGACGGTGAGGAATTTGCTGAGGTGAAAACCAACACATACAACGACAACGACATGCTCGCCTCAACGACAGTGGTGGACGATGGTGTAAACTACCAGCGTATGGAATACCTCTACGACGATGTCGTGACCGACTACCGTATATCACGTATGGGTTACAGCTGGAGCAACAACGCCTGGGTCGAAAACCAGTACTGCGAGACCAACACCATCACCCGCAATGACGCCGGCAATATCGTCTCGATCGTAAAGGCACTCCCCTACGGTGAAGGGGAGCTCGTGGACGCCTACAAAAATCAATGGACATACGGCGCCGACAACAAAGCCACCTCTTTCGAGCTGCTGTCAAATAATGCGGCAACGACACCCGCCACATGGCAATCATACGATGGAGTGGTTTACCGTGACATCACATGGGACCGCACCAACGGCCAGATGACCGGCACCGATATGTCGGAATTCACGTCAGGTGCAAACCGCATCGCCACAGCTACCATCTACTATGATAACGAAATCGACGGCTACTTCTTCGTGGAATACAATGACAAGTACGACGCCGACTACAAATCCACAGAAACACTCAACGACAAATCGGCCATCGCTGTAGTGAAGGAACGCCGCACCACAGCCGACAACGGCAGCTACGAGTTTATCTCGCAGTATTACTACGACGATGACTATAATTTCTATGACGAGCCGTATCTGACAATTTCAAATGTCGTATCAATAGACGAACACGGCAATGTAGCCGAAAACGCAACCTTCGAAGAGGTCGAAGGCGACCGCATCCAGGTACAAGGCTACAAGTACGAGTACACATACGATGCCGCCGGCAATCCCTCATCGGTGATTGAGAATATCTTTGACTTCTCCAGCCAGGAATATGTGCCCAACATGCGCACCGACTATGGCTCATACTCGGAGACAGGCATCGAAGATCTCACAACCGACGCAAGCTGCACACGCGACGGTGACAATATCACATTCACCGGCGAGGCACTGACTGGTATCTCCGTGTACAACATGCAGGGTATCCGCGTGGCAGCCGTAGCAGGTGCACGCTCCGCCACAATCTCCATAGCCGACCTGCAGAGCGGCCTCTATATCATCAAAGCCGAAGGTCTCGGCCGCACTCTCCGCATCGCGAAGTAAGGCGGCAATAGCCAACCGACATACCAATACAAAAAAAATCCTGCGGAGCCGATGAGCTCCGCAGGATTTTTTTTGTATTGCGACAGAATTGTTTATTTGACCAGAGACATGCCTTTCTTAATCGCCTCCTCATTGAGGGGGATGAGATGATGGTGGCGTTCGGGAAGGGTCTTCTTGAGACCCTTGATGACAGCATCGACGGGCACGATCGGGCGCTTGGCCAGAAGAGCGCCGAGCAGGATCATGTTGTAGGTCTTTGAATTATTCATCTCGATGCAGGCTTCCATGGCATTGACAGGCACCACATCAATATCGGTGCGTGTGGGAGCATGGTGGATGCCATAGGGGTCGTAGATGAGAGTGCCGCCGGGCTTCACCTTACTCTCAAATTTATCGAGGCTCTGCTGATTGAGAATCACAGCTGTATCGTACATATCGAGAATGGGCGAGCTGACGGGGCTATCGCTCAGGATGACTGTGACATTGGCCGTGCCGCCACGCTGTTCGGGGCCGTAGGCCGGCATCCAGGTCACTTCAAGATTGTCCATCAGGCCGGCGTAGGCAAGAATCTTACCCATAGAAAGGACGCCTTGTCCGCCGAAGCCGGCTATAATAATTTCCTCTTTCATACGATTAATTGTTTTTCAGATCACCAAGCGGATAGCGCTCGAACATGTGTTCGACCATCCATTCATTTGATTTGGCAGGACTAAGTTTCCAGCCGGAATTACATGTCGAGACGACTTCAACTACAGAAGTACCGCGTCCATCGATAGCATTCTGGAAAGCCTTCTTGATAGCGGCTTTTGTCTTGCGTACGGCAGCGGGGGTATGTACAGCCTGGCGTGTCACCATACATGTGCCATCGAGCTGCGCAAGGAGGTTTGAGATAGGCAGGGGATAGCCATTGAGGTCGGCACGTCGGCCATAGGGCGTGGTGGCAGTCTTCTGGCCGAGGAGAGTGGTGGGAGCCATCTGGCCGCCTGTCATACCATATATAGCGTTGTTGATAAAAATGATGGCTATGTTTTCGCCACGGTTTGCTGCGTGGATTGTCTCGGCGGTACCGATTGCGGCGAGGTCGCCGTCGCCCTGATATGTAAAGACGAGGTGGCCGGGGTTGAGGCGAGTGAGAGCAGTAGCGACAGCGGGTGCGCGCCCGTGGGCAGCTTCCACCCAATCGACATCAATGTAATTGTATGCGAATACCGCGCAACCGACCGGAGCGACACCGATAGTCTTGTCCTCAAGGCCCATCTCGTCGATGAGTTCGGCGATTATACGGTGCACGACACCGTGGCTGCAACCGGGGCAGTAGTGAGTATTGCGGTCGTCGAGCAGTCGCGGCCGAGAGTAAATCTTATTTTCGGGTTTGATAATATCTTCACGTTTCATGGCTGCGGGATTATTTGATTTCAGGGAAATGTTCCTTGAGGGCATCGAGCACTTCACCCGGGTTGGGTATCATGCCGCCCATGCGTCCGAAATGGTAAACGGGTACCCGGCCATCGACGGCGAGACGTACGTCTTCAATCATCTGACCGGCATTGAGCTCTACGACGAGCATGCCCTTCACTTTCTGTGCCAGGGCTGCGATAGCCTGCTTGGGGAAAGGCCATAGTGTGATGGGACGTATCAGGCCAATCTTGACACCGGCAGCGCGTGCATCCTCGATAGCTTTCAGACAGATACGGGCCACTGTGCCGAATGCCACGATAAGATATTCGGCATCTTCGGTGTAATATTCCTCGAAGCGCACTTCGTTTCGCTCGATTTCGGCATATGTTTCCTGGAAGCGCAGGTTGTTGACTTCCATTTTGGGTGATTCCATTTCCAGAGAGGTGACGATGTTGCGATGTCCGCGTCCGCCTTTACCGGTAGCAGCCCATGGGCATTGCTCGCGCACCTCTTCCTCGGTGCGGCGAGGACGGAAGGGCGGGAGCACCACTTTCTCCATCATCTGACCTACGATACCATCGGCGAGGATCATTGCCGGGGTGCGGTATTTGAATGCGAGATCAAAGCCGAGGCCTACGAAGTCGGCCATCTCCTGCACAGTGGCGGGCGAGAGCACGATGAGATGATAGTCGCCGTGGCCACCGCCTTTGGTAGCCTGGAAATAATCGGCCTGCGAGGGCTGGATGGTGCCGAGACCGGGGCCTCCTCGCATGACGTTGACTATGAGTGCGGGCAGCTCGGCGGCGGCGATATAGCTGATGCCTTCCTGCTTGAGGCTGACACCGGGCGATGATGAAGACGTCATCACGGCCTTACCGGAAGCAGCGCCGCCGTATACCATATTGATGGCGGCCACTTCACTCTCAGCCTGGAGCACTACCATGCCGGTCGTTTCCCAAGGCATGAGTTCTTCGAGAGTTTCGAGCACCTCTGATTGAGGAGTGATCGGGTAGCCGAAATAAGCATCGGCACCGTAGCGAATGGCAGCGTGGGCGATAGCCTCGTTGCCTTTCATAAGTTTTACTTCTTCCATGCTTTAGGAGGATTAGGCGTTTTCAACTTTCATGCGATACACTTCAATACAACCGTCGGGACAAACCATGGCACATGAAGCACACCCGATGCAAGCATCAGGATTGGCCGGAAATGCAAAATGGTAACCGCGGTCGTTCACTTCTTTGGGCTGGAGCAACAGTACATCCGTAGGACAAGCCACCACACACAGGTCACAACCCTTGCAGCGCGCTTCGTCGATAGTGACGGCTCCGATAATCTTAGCCATAATGTCAGATAGTTTTAGAGTAGGTTTTGCTATTACGTTTTCGCAAAGATAATATAAAAATGAGCGAAAACAATAGTTTGAGGATTTTTTAACAAATGGCACAAACGTTGAGGGGATGTGCCATTTGTCAATTTGAAGCCTTTTGCGAGCCGCTTACCCAAAGGTAAGTAATGGCAATTTGCGCGATGATGCCGGGCAAACCGATGCGCACATCCTGCAATGCGGCCGTGGCCGACCCGGTGACAGCCCATTCAAAAAGCATGCCGGCGCCCTGATAGAAGGCAGCCACAGCTACGATGGCCGGAAGCAGATGGCGGAGCTTGCGCGACGCGGCAAAGGAGGCCGCCAGAGCAAGCAAAACTGATTTTGCCATGATGGCCGGAAGTGCCGCGGGCATCGGCATGCCGAAAAGAGCACTGTTGACCAAGGGCGACAATATGGCTGTGAGAAGACCGACGGTGAGACCGCAGCGCCATGCGCCTATGAAGGTGAAAAGATAGATAGGCAGCCATATCAGACCGCCCTGCGGAATGAGGTGACATAACTGCGGAAGGATGACATTGCCGGCCACAAAGAGTGCGCCGAGCATATAGGTGCGGCTGTCGCGCAGCGTATACGACTGATTTAATACAGCTATATTCATTGGGCTAAAAAATTTGTAATCAATTCATAACATGCGGCCGGAGAGCCTACCCCGGAGCAAAGCGTCTCGACGGGGCAAGGACCGTCGCCTCGCCGATTGATGATCCCGGCGGTGACGGATTCATAGCTCACGGGTATGCCGTAGCGACTGAACGCCTCCAAAGCCGGCCGGCTCACAGTGTGCGTACTGACACGCGCCACCCCACCGTGTATCATGAGCATGGCCGCGCCCAGGCCGATTATCTTATCGGCCACCTCGGCGCCTTGAAGGAGGGACGGTGAATCCGTGAGAATGGTGTGCAGATCCCGCACTCCACGGCTTTTAAACGTGCGTGTGACTCCGGCATTTCGTATCACTAAGGAGTATGCGCCTTCGTCGAGGATATTCAAGAGATCATTTGCCATGCAGCAAAGTTACTCCAAACAAAATTGAAATACAATATTTTCAGGGCGAAAAATACAGTCTGATTGCAATTTCACCGCACCCCGCTATGACGAAGCAATTTTCGATTTTCGCCGCAGTCGATCTATATAACGGCGTTCGCGCAATATCCAATCATCGAGGTCAGGCCTACGCAAACCGTAAAGCGCCCCATCATGTAAAGAATAATCACAAGGGGGTGAAATGAATATATCCTGAGACGGCAATCGTTCAGGGGGCGCGGCCGGAGACGCCTCAATGACTTCCGCCACAGGTTCGGGCTTGGCTTCCGGCAGCTGACATGATTTGCGCTTTCGGGGTTTTGCTTTTGTACCGGCAGGTCTGATAAGCTCTTTTGCAAGAGTGAACAATGCGTTGGCCGCCGGCGAAAGTCCTTCAGGCAGCACGCCCTGAAGAGCAAATACCATGATGGCCTGATATACCTCACCGGCCAGGGCTGCATCAGCCTTGGCAAGAGCTTTCACGATGATTTCGGGAAATTTGATTACCATAAGTATAGAGTATTAAGAGTTTAATAATTCTGCCGCAAAGATAATACAAAAACAGCTCTTTGTCAATAAAAATTGGTATAAATATATAAATATTTGTTGCACACTTTCCCATCTCATTGATATTCAGAGTTCACTGACCGTTATTAGATTTTTTAAGTATGTTTGCGGGACGGGGTCGAAAAATTATTTGTATATTTGCACGATTATACGCCTAAAAGTATGAATAATATATTACGTAAAGCTATTTTGTGTGCCTTGGGAGGCGCGATGTCTCTTTCAAGCGCGGCTTTGGATCTGCCCATCAAACGCGTGGGCGGCGTCGACCGTTATTATTATGCCGTGAAGCGCGGCGACACGGTACTATCTATCGCACAAGCCCTTGGCATCACTCGCAACGATATTATACGCTATAATCCGTCGGCCGCCGACGGTGTGCGTCAGGGCGCCACGCTATACTTCCCGGTCGACGCATTCTCGAAGGCCAACGAAGCACGCCCGGCTGCGGCTCCCGGCGAACGCTCCAATGCGCATACCGGCGTGGTGCGCCATAAAGTAGAACGTGGCGAAACGCTCTTCGGGCTCGCTCATAAATATGGAATTTCGCCTGACGATATCATCGCACTCAACCCCGGCGCCAACGACGGCATCAAAGCCGGCGAATACCTCAATATCCCCGGCCAACCCGAATCAGCAGGCAACGCCACGGCCAATCTCGCCCAGGAAGTAAGCGCCCCATCGGAGCAGTCTCAGGTGTCCGAAGCAGCTCCCGAGCAGGCAGCTGCTACGCCCGCTGCTGAGACAGCTGCACCGACGGAAATCACCGGCACGCGCCCCGAACTGCAGCAGGTGGACAACCGGCTTAAGCCCGTGGATCTCCCGCTTGTGGAAAAGGATGACGCCACATCGGCCAATGTAGCCGGCAGCATTGCCGTGCTGCTCCCGCTGAAGCTCAACGATGAGGCGCAAGACAAGCACAGCCGCCTCGCCACAGAATTTGTGCGCGGACTTGTTCTCGGCGCCGAAAAGGCCGGATTGCGCGGCGATTCGGTATCAATCCGTATCTGCGACACGCAAGGCAGCCACGCTGAAATCAGCAGCTTGCTGCGTGGAGCTGATCTGCGCGACATCGATATCATCGTCGGCCCCGAAGACATAGCCTCTCTCGACGAAATCATAGCTCAGGCTCCTCAGGAAGCGCTGATATTCAACATACTCGCCGTGCAAGACACCTCCTACCTGCACAACGACCGCGTGATACAGGCAAATATCCCCCACTCCCTCATGTATGAGAAGGCGCTACAGGGTCTCGAAGAGACTTTCGACGGCTACACGCCGGTATTCCTCATAAGCAAAGGTGGCCAAAGCGAGAAAATCGCGTTTACGGAGGCTGCACGTGCCCGATTTGCCGCCAACGGCATCGGTTTTGAGGAAGTGAGCTACGAAGGCATGCTCTCGGCAGCCGATCTCGACGCTGTGCTTGACCCATCGAGAAAATACGTGTTTATCCCGGCATCGGGTTCACTGAACGAATTTAATAAGTTCGCGCGCGCGTTGGTGACATACCGCGAGGGACGCGTCGACCCGACGGAAGTAGGACTGTTCGGCTACCCCGACTGGACCATATTCCGCAACGATGCCTCGGAAATGCTGCACCGCCTTGACGCATCATTCTATTCACGCTTCTACGCCGACGAGACCTCTGCCGAGGTGCGGGATTTCAAGCAGGCATACGCCCGCAAATTCCAGGCCGAACCGATGGCCACCGTCCCCTCACAGGCGATGCTCGGCTATGATACCGCCACATTCCTGATCGAGGCATTGCGCCGGGCCAACTCAACGACCGACGATGACAACGTGCAGGACTTCTTCGCTCCGGTACCATATCAGGGACTGCAGTCGGCATTCAATTTCGCCGACACCAACAGCGAGATGCCCGAGGAAAACACCCCCGGCGTAGCTGAGGAACTCGCGTCCAAAACCGGTGCTACAGGCGAAGTGAACTCGTCGCTCTATCTCATCACATATCTGCAAGGCAATGGCGTCACTGTGCGGATTCTTTAAACGCCTGGCTGCCGTGGCCGTCGCCCTGGGAGCCTCATACGCCGCCCAGGGTCAGACACACTACGCCTCGCACGTATGGATAGGCGGCCGGGCCGGCATGGATATCAGCCGCATGGATATGTCGCCCTCAATCACGCAGAGCTGGCACACGGGCACAGCCGGAGCTGTGAGCATACGCTATTCCGAAGAAAAACTATTCGGACTGCTCGGCGAATTTGGCTGGATACAGCGCGGATGGAAGGAAAACTTCGAAGACTCGCCGCTGGAGTACTCACGCACCCTCACTTACCTGCGCGTGCCTGTGATGACACAGATCACATTCGGCACCCGACGGTTCAAATGCAATATCAACCTCGGACCCGAAGTCTCCTACATGATAGCCGACAATATCTCATCGAATTTCGACTATCAACATCCCTTGGCCGAGCTGCACTGGCCCGAAGTTCCTCGCCAGTACGAACATCTGGCTATGGATATAGCGAATAAATTCGACTACGGAATCGCAGGCGGTATCGGCGCCGAATTCTACGTGCAGCCACGCCACTCCATCACGCTCGAAGCCAGATACTATTTCGGCCTCGGCAACATCTTCAAATCATCGAAAGCCGACGTCTACAGCGCGTCGCGCTGCACATCGGTCGAAGTGACCGTAGGATATTATTTCAGGTTAAAATAATGGCTACTCCCGGACAAACCCAATCACCGAACCGTCAGAAACCGCGACATCAGCAGAGTGACCCTCTCGACATAGCAGGCCGCAAGGCTCCGCGCGACACCGCTGTCGAAGCCGCCGTGCTGGGCGCGCTCATGCTCGAAAAAGACGCTTATACGAGCGTATGCGATATCTTGCGTGCAGAATGTTTCTACGAGCCGGCACACCGCCTGGTGTATGAAGCCATCATGACACTCGGTGCCGCTCAGCGCCCCATCGACTTCCTCACCGTGACGGAGCAGATGCGCCTCAACGGCACGCTCAACGAGGTCGGCGGACCATCGTTCATCGTAGGACTGACATCCAACGTAGGCTCGGCTGCCCATATCGAATACCACTCACGCATCATAGCGCAGAAATATCTCGCACGTGAGCTCATAACATTTGCCTCAGCAATCGAAAATCAGGCTTTCGACGAAAGCAACGATGTGGACGACCTGCTCCAGGAGGCCGAAGGAAAGCTTTTCGAAATCTCGCAGCGCAACGTCAAAAAAG
>CANSGE010000041.1 GCA_947646295.1 uncultured Bacteroidales bacterium | reverse complement strand
AAGGAGCAAGAAAACGCTACCATCCAGGAGCAGCTCAAGATGATGCAGGGCGACAAGGCTCTCATCAAGGAAGAAGTCGATGCCGAAGATATCGCCGACGTAGTTTCACGCTGGACAGGTATCCCGGTCAACAAGATGGTCAAGAGCGAGCAGGAGAAGCTGCTGCACCTCGAAGAAGAACTCCACTCACGTGTGATCGGCCAGAATGAAGCCATCGCGGCCATTGCCGATGCCGTGCGCCGTAGCCGCGCGGGCCTCAATGACCCGAAACGACCTATCGGTTCGTTTATCTTCCTCGGCACGACCGGTGTAGGTAAGACCGAGCTCGCCAAGGCTCTCGCAGAATACCTCTTCGACGATGAAAACATGATGACACGTATCGATATGAGCGAGTATCAGGAGAAACATTCTGTGTCACGCCTCGTCGGAGCGCCTCCGGGATACGTGGGATACGACGAAGGTGGCCAGCTCACCGAAGCTGTGCGCCGCAAGCCATATTCGGTGGTGCTCTTCGATGAAATCGAGAAGGCTCACCCCGATGTGTTCAACATCCTGCTCCAGGTGCTCGACGACGGCCACCTTACCGACAACAAGGGCCGCAACGTGAATTTCAAGAACACGATCATCATCATGACTTCCAATATGGGCTCGTCTGTGATCCGCGACAACTTCGCCAAGATGACAGATGAAAACAAGGCGGAAACCGTGGAGAAGACCAAGGAACAGGTGCTCGATATGCTCAAGCAGACGATCCGTCCGGAATTTCTCAACCGTATCGACGAAATCATCATGTTCACGCCGCTCAACCGCGTGGAAATCGAGGAAATCGTGGGTCTGCAGATCCGGAGCATACAGAAGATGCTCAAGAATTCGTCGGGCATAGAGCTGAAAGTCACCCCCGAGGCGCTTTCATTCCTCGCCGATGAAGGCTTCGATCCGGAATTCGGCGCGCGTCCTGTCAAGCGAGCTATACACCGACTGGTGCTCAACCAGCTTTCGAAAGATATCCTGGCGCAGAAGGTCGACCGCTCGACACCTATCGTCATCGATTATGACAAGGAGGCCGACAGTCTGGTGTTCAGAAACTGATCAATTGATATAAAACGACAAAAACATCCCGCACCTGAGAAATGAGGTGCGGGATGTTTTTGTGTTGTAGGCAGGCATAAGTCTGCTTATGCAAGGTGTCGTTATTGATACATGAAGCGTTTGATGGAGCGTTTCGGAGTCTTTTTGAACTCTTCGGGGACGGTGCAGATACGGGATATCTGTTCGTAAGGTGCTACCAATGTATTGAGCTCAGTGAGATTGCGATGCATCACTTCGTCAATGCCGGCCTCCTGTATATTGTCGGCATCGAGAGCCTCGCGGTCGGGATAGACGAGAGCCACGAGCTGTCCGCCGCGGTCCACGACAAGACTTTCGGCCACGTAAGGCATGTTGTTGAGTTTGGCTTCGATTTCCTCGGGGTAGATATTCTGGCCGTTGGCGCTGAGAATCATTGTCTTGTAGCGTCCGCGGATGAAAATTGTCTGATTGTCGTATCCGCCGAGGTGTCCCATGTCACCGGTATGCAGCCAGCCATCGGCGTCAATGGTGGCTTCGGTGGCTTCGGGATTCTTGTAGTAGCCGGTCATGACGTTCTGGCCTTTCACCACGATTTCGCCTTGGCCGGGAGTAGTGCTGTCGGGCACGATGCGTGCCTCCATGATGCCGGGGAGGGTGTGGCCGCATGAGCCGGGCATGAAATGACGCCACGGCGTATAGCTGATCAGAGGGCCGCACTCGGTCATGCCATAGCCTACCGTGAATGGAAACTTGATGCGGTACAGAAATTCCTCGACCTCCGGATTGAGTGGTGCTCCGCCGATGATGACTTCTTCAAACTGTCCGCCGAACGCCTCGACCAGTTTGGCTCGGATGCGTCCGTAGATGGCGCGGTCGAGCATCGGTACGGCCAAAATCCATCGCATGGGTTTCTTGGTGATCATCGGTACGATCATCTTGCGGTAGATTTTCTCAAGTATGAGGGGCACACATACGACGAGGCTCGGGCGTACCTTGCCGAGGGCTTTCAGCAGCAGGCTCGGGGTAGGAGTCTTGCCCAGCACGGTGACATGGGCACCGACAGACAGCGGCACGAGCATGTCGAACGCGCAGCCATAGGCGTGGGCGAGTGGCAGAAACGACAGCGCCCGGGAGCCTTGGTAGTGGAGGCGCGACAGTATGCCGAATGATACGTTGCCGGCGATATTGTCGTAGGTGAGCATGACGCCTTTGGAGAAGCCGGTGGTGCCGGATGTATAGTTGAGGATGGCCGTATCGTCGCGGTGGCGCGGGGCATAGTCGATATTTGAGCGGGTGAAGCCGTCGGGGAAGCGTTTTGTGAAATGGCGCGAGAGGTTTTTGACGAAGCGTGCCAGCTCCGGTGCGCGGTCGGCTACGATTTTACGGGTGTCGAGCGAAACCACAGCCTTGATGGCGGGCAGAGAGTCGTACTCGAGATGTTCCCAGATGGAGTCGTTGACGAAAAGCACCGAGGCTTCGGAGTGGTTTATGATATGCGTCGCATCGGTCGGGTTGAAGTCATTGAGAATAGGCACAATGACAGTACCGTACGTGAGCGATGCCATGAACACGCATATCCAGTAAGGTGTATTTCGGCCGAGGAGAGCCACCTTGTCGCCGGGACGCAGTCCGGCAGCCTCAAAGAACATGTGTATGCGTGCTATGCGGCGCGCCATGTCTTCGTATGATAGGGTCTTGCCGGTGGTGAAATCAGTCAAAGCAGGCATGGGAGCGTTGTCGCGCCATGCCTGCTGATATACTTCGATGAGTTTTTCGCCACGGAAATATCTGTGGTCGGTTGCGTCCTGAAATGAGTCGGAGGAGGAAAAGTAATTGAACATTCAGTATGTGTTATTCTGCTTTCATAGCAGCGATTTCGGGAACACGCTCGTTGAGCGAGGTGCGGATGCGGTCGAAGATCTCCTCGACTTTGCCCGATCCCTCGATGCCGTGGTATTTGCCTTCAGAGATATAGTAGTCGCGCAGGGGCTGTGTCTGCGAATGATACACTTTGAGGCGCTGTTTGATAGTCTCGGGGGTATCATCGGCACGGCCGGTCTGCTTGCCGCGGTTGATCATTCGTTGGATGAGCTCGTCTTCGTCCACTTCGAGACCTACGACTGCGTGTACCTTCGTATTGCGTTTTGCCATCATCTCCTTGAGGGCTTTTGCCTGCTCGATAGTGCGGGGGAAGCCGTCGAATATCACGCCGGCCTCAGTCTTTTCGGGGTTGGCGTCGAGCACATGTTCGAGCACGCGTATCATCAGGTCGTCGGGTATGAGCTGACCTTTTGATATGTAGCTGTCGGCGATTTTGCCCAGCTCGGTGCCGCGTGCGATATGGTCGCGCAGTACTTCGCCGGTGGAGATGTGGTGCAAGCCGTATTCTTCGATGAGGTTGTCGCTTTGAGTACCCTTGCCGCTGCCGGGTGCTCCGAAAATTACTATGTTAAGCATTTGTGAATTGACCTATTAGATTGTTTAGAGAATATATCAATCTTCTTTTAAGATGTAGATGTCGTTGAGGTTACGGGCGAGGCCGTTGAGATCGAGGCCGAAGCCGATGATGAATTTGGTGGGGATGCTGAAGCCTACGTAGTCGGGCTTGACGTCGCGCACGAGAGCTTCGGGCTTGAAGAGTAGGGTGGCCACCTTTATTTCAGCCGGATTCTTGGCCTGGAGGTCTTTGACGAGACGGTCGATGGTGTTGCCCGTATCGATGATGTCTTCGACGATGATGACGGTGCGGTTCTCGATGTTTTCCTTGAGGCCGAGCACTTCTTTGACCACTCCGGTGGAGCCGGTGCCTTCGTATGATTGGAGGCGGATAAATGAAATTTCGGCGTCAAGGCCTTCGCATGCGCGGAAAAGGTCGGAAGCGAAAGGGAAAGCGCCGTTGAGCACGCAGAGGAAGAGCGGCTTCTTGTTTTCGCAATCGCGCATGATGTCTTTGCCCAGTTCGCGGATACGGGCATCGATTGAGTCTCGGGTGATATAGGGCTCGAAGGTGAGGCCTTCGTATGTAACTTGTTTCATCCTGTAAAAAAGAAAATTTGCGCAAAGTTAATGATTTTTTTGCAAAAATCGTATTTTTTACGGTTTAAAGAGTGTTTTTTAAACGCATTAAAAACCTATGATAGTCTTCCGTATGGCCGAGAGATGCTCAAGGAGGGCGGGGAGCTTGTCGAGAGCAAGCATATTGGCACCGTCGCTTTTGGCCTGGGCGGGATTGGGGTGAGTCTCGATGAAAATGCCGTCAGCTCCTACAGCTATCGCAGCGCGTGCTATGGTCTCGATCATGTCGGGGCGTCCGCCTGTCACGCCGCCCGATGTGTTGGGCTGCTGCAGTGAGTGGGTCACGTCCATTATCACCGGGCAATGGCAGGTGCTCTGCATCTCGGGGATACCGCGGTAGTCCACGATGAGGTCTCCGTAGCCGAATGATGTGCCGCGGTCGGTGACGGCTACCATGTCGTTGCCCGACTGGCGCACCTTCTCAACGGCGAAGTGCATCGAGGAGGGGGCAAGGAACTGGCCTTTTTTGATATTGACGAGCTTGCCCGTTTTTGCCGCGGCGATGAGCAGGTCGGTCTGGCGGCAGAGGAAGGCCGGTATCTGGATGATGTCGACAAAGTCGGCTGCCAGGCGAGCTTCCTCGGGTGTGTGGACGTCGGTCACTACGGGTACACCTATTTCTTCGCGTACGCGCGCGAGGATGCGCAGGGCCTGCAGGTCGCCTATGCCGGTGAATGAGTCGAGCCGTGAACGATTGGCTTTGCGGTATGAGCCTTTGAATACATAAGGTATATCCAGCGCCTGGCAGACGGGGGCTATCGTGCGTGCGATGTCGAGGGCCATTTGTTCGCCCTCTATCACGCAGGGTCCTGCGAGCAGGAAGAAGTTGCCCGTGGCCGAGCTTTTGAGATATTGTAGCGTGTCCATGATGATTATTGGTGCAATTGGTTTATAATGTGGCATGTATCGCAGGCTACGAGGGCTGCTGTCTCGGTGCGCAGCCGGTTGTCGCCCAGTGATACGGGAATCCATCCGCCGGACAGGGCAGCCTCGATTTCTTCTTTTGAGAAATCGCCTTCGGGGCCGATGAGTATTGTCGTGTCGGTATTGGCTACGTATTCGCGTGCGAAGAGGCGTCGCGGAATCGCCGGGTCGCAATATGCGATGAAGCGCATGCCGGTGTGGTTTTCGGCGAGAAATCTGTCGTAAGGCATCATCTCGTCGATGCGTGGGAGGATGGCCTTGAGCGATTGTTTCATGGCCGAGACCGCGATTTTTTCAAGACGTTCGCGCTTGATATCCTTACGCTCCGAGAAGCGGCAGCGCAGCGGCACGATGCGGTCGACGCCGATCTCGACGAGCTTTTCGACGAGCCACTCCATGCGGTCATTGTTTTTCGTGGGAGCGATGGCTACAGTGATATTACCTTTCCACACTTTTGGCAGCGGGATTTCGTCATCTATAGCCACAGCGGCATGCTTGGGGTGATCGCCTATGAGTGTGCAGCGATAAAGCATACCGCGGCCGTCGACGACCTCGATTTTGTCGCCGGTGTGCATGCGGAGCACCCTCACGCAGTGCCCTGAGTCACTTTCGGGCAGCGTGAGGGTTTCCTTGATATCAGGTGCGTAGAAGCGTATCATAAAGTGTCACTTGTCTCGGCCATGCCGCCGGCGCCTGAGGGTATCTCCTCGGCACGGCGGATTTCCGTTTCGTCGGGCTTTTTATCTTTGGGATGGAATATGAATATGAAGAGAATGGCTACGATAAGGGCGTATGATGCGAAGATGTACCATGATTCGCGCCATCCGGCGAGTTGTTGCTCGGCGTTGAGGTTGCCGGCGAATACGAGCTTGTTGACCACGCATGAGCCTGCGAGCAATGTACCGAGAGATGCGCCGATACCGTTGGTCATGATCATGAAGAGGCCCTGGGCTGACGAACGCAGTTCGGGCGATGTCTGCTGGTCGACGAAAAGGCCGCCCGAGACGTTGAAGAAGTCAAAGGCCACGCCATATACGATACATGAGAGGATGAGCAGCCATACACCGGAGGGATTGGTGTTGCCCATGCCGAAAAATCCGAAGCGCATCACCCAGGCAAACATGGCCATGAGCATGACGCCCTTGATACCGAAGCGTTTGAGGAAGAAGGGTATCATCAATATGCACAGCGCTTCGCTGCACTGCGATATCGAGATGAGGAATGTGGGGTTTTTGGCAAAGAATCCGTCGGCGTATTCGGCTACGGTGTCGAAATGATTGATGAACATACTGCCATAGGTGTTGGTGATCTGAAGCGATACGCCGAGCAGCATGCTGAAAATGAAGAATATGGCCATTTCTTTGCGCTTGAAGAGCTTGAAGGCATTGAGCCCAAGCGACTCAGCGAGGGTGGCAGAGCTGTTGCGGTTCACAGGGCAGTGAGGCATCGACAGGGCGTAGAGAGCCAGCAGAAGCGACAAGATGCCGCTGAAGAAGAACTGTGTATACGAATTTTGCATGGCCACACCGTCGATTTTCACGAAATTGACGCATAATTCAGCGCAGATAAAGCCTACCGTACCGAGAGTACGTATCGGAGGGAATGCCTTTACAGTGTCGAGGCCGGCTTTGGTGAGGGCGTTGAAGGCCACGGAGTTGTTGAGACCGATAGTGGGCATGAAGAACGCTACCGACAGGGTGTAGAGGGTAAAGATGACGCTGAACTCTATCGGCTGTCCTGAGGCGAGAGATGACATGGAGTAATACCCGGTGGCAATCATGAATACCCCCGCGAGCAGATGGCAGAGCGAGAACATTTTCTGAGCCGGGATGAAGCGGTCGGCCAAGATGCCGATGAGTGCCGGCATGATGAGGGATACGAGTCCCTGCACGGTATAGAACCAGAATATTCTGTCGCCGAGGCCTACTTCGGGACTGCCTAAAAATAGTCCCATCGAGACAAGGTAAGCACCCCAGACGGCAAATTCCAGGAAGCCGAGGGCGGCAAGTCTTGATTTGATAGATTTCATGGTATAATGGGGGATTTATTGGTTTTTCTTTTTCTTGATTATCTCGCTGATGCGGGCTGCCTCTTCGTAATTTTCGTCGTCGATGTACTTTTTGAGCATGTTTTCAAGTTCTTCGAGGGCGTAATTCTCGAGTTTAGGCGCCTGGGCAGCGGGTGTGGGTTCAGGGTGGCTTGACGGTTCGCCGGTGTCTTCATCCTCGATTATGAAACCTGTTTCATCGAGGATGGCCCTTGTGGTGAGTATAGGCGCTCCTGTGCGCATGGCTATGGCTATGGCATCGGAAGTGCGGGCATCGAGCACAATGGTGCGGTCGCCGTCGCTGAAAGTAAGCTCTGATGAGAAGATGCCATCTTCGAATTTGTAAATGAATACTTCCTGCAGGCGAACGCCGAAAGCCTGTGCGAAACTCACAAATAAGTCGTGGGTGAATGGCCGCGGCGGAGTGATGCCCTCGATACGTATGGCGATTGACTGGGCTTCGGCGGCGCCGATCACTATAGGGATGCGGTAGGGGCCGTCGACCTGAGCGAGCAGCAGGGCAAACGCTCCGTTCTGGAGCTGGTTGTATGAGAGTCCGAGTACTCGGAGGTGGATACGATCATTCATATTATTGAAGATTTTGTCCTGATATAACGCCTGAACCGAGGCAACGGTGGGCATCTATGTCGTATAAAACGGCGAATTGGCCCGGAGCTATGCCCTGCACGGGACGCGACGATGATATGATGTATTCGCCGTCGGCTCCGAGTCGTGTGAGTGTCGCAGGGATAAAGTCGGGCATATGCCGGTTTTTGAATGTTATCTCCACATCGGTGCAGTCTGTATCTTTCCAGGGGTCGATTGTGAGGAAGCGTGTCTCGGCGATGTGGAGGCTGCGGCCATATTGACGCTCTGTGTCGTAGCCGCCCGACACATATATTATATTGTTGGCGACGTCTTTCTTTACTACATACCAGGGGCCGCCGCTGAGTCCGAGGCCCTTGCGTTGTCCGATGGTATGAAACCAGAATCCTCTGTGCTGTCCGAGCTCGCGGCCGGTCTCCAGCTCGATGATCGGTCCGGGCATTTCGCCAAGATGTCGCCGGATGAAGTCGTTGTAGTTGATCTTACCCAGGAAGCATATGCCTTGGGAGTCTTTCCGGGATGCATTGGGCAGACGCTGCTCCACGGCTATGCGTCGCACCTCCGACTTAGGTATGTCGCCGATCGGGAAGGTGATATGCGCGAGCTGTTCCGGAGTGATACGGGCAAGAAAATCTGTCTGGTCCTTGACGGGGTCGACGGCTGTTGTGAGCCATTTGCGACCTGCTTCGTCGATTTCCGTCGAGGCGTAGTGTCCTGAGGCTGTGATGTCGAAATTATGCCCGACAAGTTTCTCGAAGTATCCGAATTTGATCACAAGATTGCACATCATGTCGGGATTAGGTGTGAGGCCTTTGCGCACCGTCTCGAGGGCATAGCTCATCACATGCTCCCAATATTCATTGTGCAGGGGTACGATTTCCAACGGTAGTCTGTAGCGAGCCGCAATCAGCTGGCATATCTCGATGTCTTCATCGGCGCTACAGTCGCCCAGGCCATCATCGCGGCCTATACGTATATAGAAGAGATGCACATCGTGTCCCTGCTCAACGAGACGATGCACCGCCACAGCCGAGTCGACACCACCTGATATCAATGCTGCTACTCTCATCAGATACCGGAATTGGAGCGTATCTGCTGCAGGGCACGCAGCAGACCGTCGATGTTGAAATCCTTGGCAAGCACCTTGTGGCGTCCGTCGAGCAGATAGAAGGCCGGAGTCTCGCGTATGTTGAAATACGAATCGGCGTCCTCCGAAGTGCCGAGCACCCATTCGCTCGGGTATGATGTGGTGGCGGCGAGCCATTCGGATGTCTGTTCGCCGGGCTCGATGGCGAGTACTGTGAGCAGTCCGGCCGAGAGCAGGGCTTTGGCATTGTGATCGGCTGCCAGGCGCACGCGGGCCATGGAGCAGTCGTCGCAAGTGTGGTCGGTGAAAAAAATCACTACGGCCTGGGTGCGGTAATTGTTGATAGAGCCGGGCAGTCCCTCGGGAGTCTTGAAGTCGAGATGCTGCACCACGGCTCCCGCACGGCTATTCTCGAGCATCCGGGTGTGAAGCTCGAAGCGGGCTTTGTCGGCGCCTTTGATTTTACCGTTCTTGGCCGCGGCGCGGGCGAAAGGCAGATACAGCTCCTCGCTGGGGTATTCCGTCGAGTCGGAGTAGAACCAGCTTTCGGCCAGACGTGCCAGATGCAGGATGGCCGCGCCGTCTTTCTTGTTGGCGGTGAGCAGGCGATTGATGGCCGAGTGTACGGTGTCGGCATGTGCGTAGGGCATGAAGGATACCCAGTCGCCGAATGTATTGTTGAGCTTTTCTGTCTTTGATGCAGCCGCTTTGTAGTTGAAACGGTCCCAGAAGTGAGATACGAGATAGTCGCAACGCTCTTCGAGACGGTTCATATCGGCCGGCGGCACGGGGTAGGGGAAGAGATCGCCGTCGGCTGCGCGGGCCGATGAAAAGGCGAGGATCGTAAGGAATATGCAGAGTAGGTGTTTCATCAGTCTTGGGTTTGTTATGCAAATTTAGTAAGAATTTCGGAACGCGCTCAATTTGTAATGAAAAATTTGTACCTTTGCGAGCGGAAAAAAATAAAAAAGATGAAATACGGGTTTGACAACGACAAGTATATCCGCCTGCAGTCGGAACACATCAAGGAGCGCATAGCTCAATTCGGTAATAAATTGTATCTCGAACTTGGTGGCAAGCTCTTCGATGATTATCATGCAAGCCGCGTGTTGCCGGGATTTCAGCCCGACAGCAAGTTGAGGATGCTTAGCCAGTTGGCCGATTCGGCCGAGATCGTGATAGTGATCAGCGCTGTGGATATTGAGAAAAACAAAGTGCGCACCGATCTCGGAATCACCTACGATATGGATGTATTGCGTCTGCGCAGCGAATTCATGAAGCGTGGTTTTCTTGTCGGTTCCGTAGTGATCACCCATTACAACGGCCAAAGCAGTGCCGACGCCTTCCGCAGCCGTCTTGAGCGCATGGGTATCACCACATACGTGCACTATACTATCGACGGCTATCCGCACAACGTGGCCCTCATCGACTCCGACGACGGCTTCGGACGCAACGATTATATCCAGACATCGCGCCCGCTGGTGATCGTCACCGCTCCGGGCCCGGGCAGCGGCAAGATGGCCGTGTGTCTCAGCCAGCTCTACAATGAGAATAAGCGCGGCGTGGAGGCCGGATATGCAAAGTTTGAGACCTTCCCCGTGTGGAGTCTGCCGCTCAAGCATCCTGTCAATATCGCGTATGAGGCCGCTACCGCCGACCTCAACGATATCAATATGATCGACCCCTTCCACCTGGAAGCATACGGCAAGACGGCCATCAATTACAATCGCGATATAGAGATCTTCCCGGTGCTGAATGCGCTTTTTGAAGGTATATATGGAGAGAATCCATATAAGTCGCCCACGGATATGGGCGTCAATATGGTGGGCTTCTGCATCAGTGACGATGAAGTGTGCCGCGAGGCGTCCAATCAGGAGATCATCCGCCGCTATTTTACGGCACTCAATGGTCTGGCTGCCGGTGATGGCAATGATGCCGAGGTGTCGAAGATAGCTTTGTTGCTCAAGCAGGCGAAGATAGATCTGACCTACCGCCGTCCTATCGCGGCTGCCCGTGAGCGTGCCGAGAAGAGCGGCGTGCCATGCTCGGCTATCGAGCTGCCCGACGGCACCATCATCACGGCTGAGACGAGCGAGCTGCTCGGCCCGAGCGCAGCATTGCTGCTCAATGCCACGAAGCATCTTGCAGGCATCGATCATTCGGTGAAGCTTATCCCCCAGACGCTCATAGAGCCTATCCAACATACAAAAACGGAATACCTGCGCAGCCTCAATCCGCGCCTGCATACTGACGAGGTGCTCGTGGCCCTCTCGGTGCTCAGCCCCCACAATGATGATTGCCGCCGTGCTCTGGCAAAGTTGCCCGAGCTCAATGGTTGCCAGATGCACTCTACGGTGATGCTCGGTGAGGTCGATCGGAAAATATTCAAGAAATTGGGTATCGGTCTTACATGCGACCCAGCCCGTAAAATCAAAAAGTGACTGAATACTTCGGTAATACACAGCGCTATACGCCCTGCGGCGTGTAGCGCTTCTAAAGAAAAATAAAAAATATTTCCTGAAAAATTTGCAAGGAATAAAAAAAACGCTTAACTTTGCACTCGCAAAAAGGAACTAAGGCTCGCTAGCTCAACTGAATAGAGCATCTGACTACGGATCAGAAGGTTACAGGTTTGAATCCTGTGCGAATCACTAAGAGAAACGCGTTGATTATCAGTTTTACGGTTGGTAATCAACGTTTTACGTTTATAAGGGTGCTCGTTTGGGGCCCTTGGAATGGGGCGTTAGATGTCGTTTATATGCCGTTTGGGGGTGTTTGGAGCTGTTTGTCTGATACATTTTTGATACAGCATGTGTTACACTTTAAATTTTCAGTCATATTTTGCTAATACATGGATTTACAAAAAGTTAGGAGACTGGCAGAAGCTTATTCAGGAGGCATGCGCAAGTTGGCCTCAGATATAGGAATGTCAGAGGCAAATTTACATCGTTGCGTCAGAGAAAATAAAATTCAAGCAGGAGACCTCGAAAAAATTGCGCATGCCCTGCAAGTCCATATTGGGTATTTCTTCGATGAGGAATTAACTATCGACCAATACATTGCCTATGGAAATCGCGGCATGGCTGTAATGCGTATCGACACCGTCGACCAGCATGCCGCCTCACACTGTGTGCTCGCGCCTGCCGATACCGGTTCTACCGAGCGCGATCTGCGCGATCAGATAGCACAATTAAAATCTCAGCTCGCCGACAAAGAAAGAATCATACAACTCTTAGAAATGCGGCTACAATCAAAGTAGATTATCTAAATTTTGCATTTGTACGTGGCGCGGGTACGCGAGGGTGGGCGAGTGTGTCGGGTACCGGCGGTATATAAAAGACGAAAGACTGCAAGTGTCTTGCAGTCTTTCAAGGTGTCCGAGATGAGATTCGAACTCACACAGCCTTTCGGCCACTACCCCCTCAACCCCGACCTTGGCAAGGTCGTGCTCTACCAACTGAGCTATTTTCGCGTTGGTCGCATAGGCCTTTCGGCTTTTGCGATGCAAAGTTAAGAATATTTTTTGAATCTGCAAAAATATTTGACCATTTTATCGCAAAAAAGTGTACCTTTGCCGTATACCAAATATTTTAACTCATGTCAGTACGCATTATCTATCTCTTTGCGCTGCTCCTCATTTCATGGAGTGGAGCGCTCGCGCAGATTCCCGACGGCTTCAAAGTTGAGAAAATCGGCAGGCAGGTCAGCGAATATTCTCTTGATTCGATCAAGCTTTCATCTCCTCTCGATTATTATTTGTCACGGGCATGGGTCAGGCTATCGGGTAAAGGACGATACTGGAATGATATTTCCACATCGAAGTTTTATGATGAAAACGCATCGGATAATGTTGTCGATGATCATCTGCGCTCTTACGTATTGAATGAGTATATCGACTACATCGTGACCTATCGTGATTCGGTGGCCGTAATTGTCACGCATTCTGATGGTGAAGATTTCGTGTTGTTGAATAATTGTTGGGTGGAAAATGGCCGTTGGGTGAATGGCGGCCAGGGCCTCGCCGACGATTATGCCGCCGCCGATGCTCAAGTTTTTGAGCAATTGCCCAACACTCTTTACAATTTGCCCCGAATCGACGTGATAAAGAATGTGCCGGATGATGTCAGCCCTTTTGTGGAGAGTCTTTCGTCCGTGACAACTTCGCCGGAAGATTTTTTGCTGGAGATGCTCGCCTCACATCAGCTTGTGATCAATGGTGAGATACACCGCAGGAAGGTGTCGTGGAACATGTTGCAGCGGCTTATCTCGCGCCCGGAATTTCCGGAGGTGGCCGCACGCGTCTTCATGGAGCTGCCGTCGCATCATCAGCCATTGATGGATCAATTCTTCAGCGCGGATACGCTCAATGCTGATATTATCGTAAAGATATTTCAGGATGAGCAGCTCAACGGCTGGTGGGACCGTGGCGAATATGACTTCCTATGCAGATTATGGGAGGTCAACCGATGCTTGCCGCACGACCGTAAAATCCGGGTCGTGCTGGCTGACTACCAAATACCTTATTCTTCGGTCGTCACCCCTGAGGAGGGAAATGAGGCGGAGGATCGCAATACGCATATGGCTGACGTGATAGAGAGGACAATTGCGGATTCTTCTGACAAACGCAACAGCTTGTTCCTTGTTGGCTGCGCACATGCCTATAAATCGCAGCAGGCAGGATTTGCTTCGTCAGCGCACGGCAAAGAGGCTGAAATGACCGCAGGCGCGCAGTTGGCCGAGCGGTTGGGCAGTGAAAATGTATTCACTGTGTTTCAGCACACCGTTTCCGGGGATAACAGCGGAAGAAACCGATCGGCAATACGTGGAGGTGCGTTTGACAAGGCATTTGAATCGAACGGAAACCGTCCGGTGGGTTTCAAGCTAAGGGGCACTCCATTTGGCAATGAGCCGTTTGACGCCATATATGAAATCAAATATAATACTGCTACGGGCAGCTATGCTGATAATTATGACGGCTATCTGTTTTTAGGACCCTTGGCCACGGAGCCTCAGGCGACACCTCTTACTGAAATATTCACCGATGAGTTTGTCGCTGAAATGCAGCGGCGCGCGCGGGTCTTAGGGCTGGAAGACTATCGCTGGATTTGGTTTGGCTATCCGGCAAGCGAGTTGACTAAAGAGAAAGTTATTGAAGCTCTTCTGAAGGATTGACGGTAGGGTGCCCCTCAACTAAGGGTCGCATTAAATTAAAACTGAGGTCGGAATACGGTCGAGTTTCCGACTCAAAATTATGAGATTCGCCACGGGCGGGCTGCGCCTGGCGCTGTGAATCTCATTTAGTGTGTGGTACTAAACGACGAAAGACTGCAAAGCATTTGCAGTCTTTCAAAAGTGTCCGAGATGAGATTCGAACTCACACAGCCTTTCGGCCACTACCCCCTCAA
>CANSGE010000040.1 GCA_947646295.1 uncultured Bacteroidales bacterium | reverse complement strand
GCGGCCGTGGGCATGGGGCTCGTGTCAGGATTGGTTGACGCCGTTGTCACTGAGACATACAATCTCATCCAGTACCGCAAGAAGCAGAAGCAGGAATGGATGCGGATGATACAGAATGAAAACAATTATACTGATAGTATCACCTCTATCAAGGGCTTGCGTGATTTTTATAATTCGCCGTCGCACTTAGGTGCGCTCGATCCCTCTGATATCAATTTTGATGGAATCGAGATAAAAGGAGTACGCAACGGACACGAGGTGATATATATGTCGTGCAGTATCGACCGCGACCGTCTCGACCATATGTTCCGCCATAGTAAGTTCAACCTCGTGCTTGATACGCTTGCATTCTATCCCTACCAATGCCACCTCCCTAATGTGACTGCCAATGGCATACGCACAATGCGTGAGATCAAAAAAGGCAACGCTGAGGTAAAAGGTGATACTATCATCCGCCCTGGAGCCGGCGGCAACGGCTTTTCATTCGACGAGCGCAATAATCTAAAAATCGAGATAGATTTCTCTCTTTTCTCCTCGTGGATCAATCAGGCTGTACAGGTACATAAGAATGTTGAGCTTGGAAATTTCAATTTCACGATAAATATACCCGATAATGTCCGGCTCTACACGTATTCACGCCGCCAAGTTTTGGAGGAGGCGAAAAAGTTGCCAGCCGGAGCTGAGCGAGATCGCTTCCTGGCCGGAAAAATTCTTGCGGTCGAGGGCGATTGCTTCGTGGTGCCACGTTCCTATATGCCTCTTGATACCGGGCGTCCGATGTGGGGTACCGGCGAGTATAATATCAAGGTGAAGGTACGCGAATCATGCCGCTTTGCGGAAAACAGCGAAAAGGCCAGGCATTGGCGTGAAGATTACCGTCGCTTGCGTCAGATGCAAAGCCGCAGCAGCGAAGTACAGGAATATTTCCGCACACTCTGGAATCAATACGGTACCAATCTGGTGAAAACGTCATATAAGACCGCCCTGACCACAGTTGCCGGTGATCTTACCGGCTCAGCCGCGTCATCGGGCCAAAGGCCCTCAGCTGCACAAGGCGCCGCGCAGGGCCAACCCTCGCCCGGCAATCAGCAACCACCGAAATAAAGTACGCCGTACAGCCCGGCTATCGGCTGAGAGCCGAGTGTACGATTCGGGAGATCTCACCGATCAGGGCCTCGGTATGAGCCATATCGTATCCGGAGTTTTCGATAAAAACTGCGATTGCATAGCGGGTGCCGTCGGGCAGATGTATGTATCCGGCATCATTTACGGCCATAAGTCTGCCATCGGGCAATACGAAGCCCGTACCGGTTTTGTGCCCGATAGTGGCATCGCCAAGCGGGTGGGCAAGACGTGCTTGCCCCGTCTCGCACGACTCCATCATCTCTTTGATCCGTATTGATATCGTATCATGAAACTCGCGGTCAAACTTATCCATCAGCGATGCCATCCCTATTGGTGTCGCTGAATTGGCATAGCAGAGTGAATTGTCGATGTGCATTTCGTTTTCCGTGTTTCGCACATTTACACCCTTTATGCCGAGATGGGCGAGATACCCTTGCACAACAGAGGCACCTCCGGCTTGCTTCATGATTATGTCGGAAGCGTTGTTGTCGCTCAGTTGAAGCATATACTCCAGGAGTTCGCCTGCCGCCAATCTTATGGAGTCGGTGTGTATACCGCCAATGATTTTCTCGGTCATCGGACTGTAAGTATCAGCGTGCAGATCCTCCCGGGAAATGGCGATGGAATCGTCCGGTGAAAGATTGTTCAGCCGGTAGTGCTCGGCAAGAGTCAAAGCTATCGGGAACTTATATACACTGAGCATCGGATACGGGCATTCCCCATTGATGGAAATCGTATCACCCCTATCTGTTATGACGGCGATGCCGATGTTGGCATCCTTGTCAGCTACATATTTTTCGAGAGCTTCCTGCAATGACGCATCATGGCCGTTGGCCGTACATCCGTACATGAAGACGGCGGCTGCCAAAATGGCAAAGAGGATTCCTCTAAAGCGTGTGGTGCACATTTTTTACTGATTCAATTGGGCGCGTGTTTTCTTTGGCAACCGGTTCCAGACGTATTCATACGCACGGTCTATCAATTTTTCGGCGTCGGCATCCGGCATAGTGGTTTCGTCAAGATCAAATTGTATCATATGACGTTTGTGCCAGTGCCAGGCCTGACCTACGGATGGATACTTGTCGACGACCTCGTCAAACTCGTTAGGATTCCATTTCAGCTGGACGATATTTCCGATTGCGAGAGCAAGACAACAAAAAATATTGCCACCTGTCCTGTATACGATATAATCAGGGCCAAATGGTGTGTCTTCGGTCACGTGAGGCTTGGAAAGACAATAGTCGCGTACAGTCTCGATATTCATTATTTATCAGTTTTGGTAGCGTATCAACGTTTCACTTTGATTATGCAAAAATAGCGATATTCTTTCAGTTTTTTACTATATTCGCATCGTGAAACTCACCAATAATGATACAAAGACGATATGAAAAATTTCAAACCTATGGCGTGGATGCTTCCGCAGCCGGTACTGATTATAGGTACTTATAATGCCGATGGCACTCCCAACGCAATGAATGCGGCCTGGGCCGGGCAATGGGATATGCATGAGATCATGATCTCTATGGGCAGCCATGCCACCACGGAAAATCTTGACCGTTGTCCGGATTTCACGGTAGCTTTCGCCACCGCCGATACAATGGTCGCCGCTGATTATGTCGGTATCGAGAGCGCCCGGAAACAGCCTGATAAAATCATGCATACCGGTTGGGTATCCCGAAAGGCTGAGCATGTAGATGCGCCGGTGTACGATTGTTTCCCCATGACATTGGAATGTCGTATCAAAGAAAAACTATACGTGTCGGAGACAGGATATTACATGGTAGCCGAGATTGTCAATATCATGTGCGATGAGAGCTTCCTTGCCGACGATGGCAAGCCCGATGTGGAGAAGATGAATCTCATCACGTTTGACCCCATCCACAATGGCTATCTGGCTATTGGTGACCGTATCGGCAATGCTTTCCATGATGGGAATGCTCTGAAATGATGAAGGAGTCAGGAAATCGTTGCCCGTGGTGTGGCGCCGACCCCCTCTATGTGGATTATCACGACAAAGAGTGGGGGCGGCTCGTCACTGACGACCGCACGCTGTTTGAGTTCCTCACTTTGGAGAGCGCCCAGGCAGGATTGGCGTGGATAACCATACTCCGCAAGCGTGAGGGCTATCGGAAGGCTTTTCATGATTTCGATGTGGGAAAAGTCGCAGCTATGACTGAGGAAGATGTCGAGCGTCTGATGAACTTTGAGGGCATAGTGCGCAACAGGCGTAAAATCCGGTCGGCGATATCCAATGCCAGGCTGTTTATCGGGATTCAGAAAGAGTACGGCAGTTTCTTCGCTTATCTGAGATCCTTTTTTGAGGGCGATTTCCCGAAAGTCAATCATCCTGCGTCGATGGATGACCTCCCCGTCACATCGCCCGAAGCGGATGCGATAGCGGCCGATATGAAACGTCGTGGTTTCAAATTCTTCGGCCCGACCATATGCTATGCTCATCTGCAAGCGACCGGTTTTGTCGATGATCACCTCGAGTCTTGCCCGGTCAAGAGCCTGTTAACATAAAATTTCATGCGTGCGTGGTGCACGGTAAATATTTTCGTCAAATTGCTTTTATTGTAGTTAATATATATTAATTGCGGATAGGAGATGTCATTTTTTTGTATTTTTGCGCTCAAAAATTTCCAAGGTACATTTCTAACGAATCAAAAAAGTGTTTAATACTCCGTTCCGTATTTCCAAGGTGCCTTCGTCACCGTCATTTTTTATATCTGTCGTTCCCATCGTGGTGCTCCTTCTTGGGCTTGTGCTGTTGATAGGAATCGGCGGCTCTGACTTGGTGAGTGTATATTCGCCGCTCATACTGCTATCTACCTCATTGCTTGCCCTATGTCTGGCATTTATCTTTTCGAGAGTGTCACGCAGAGGCTTGCTGGTGGGTTTGCACCGCAGTGCATCGCAGGTGCTTCCTGCCGTACCGATGCTTTTTTGCATAGCGGCACTGTCGACCACCTGGATGTTGTGCGGCATTGTGCCCACTCTCGTTGACTATGGCCTGGCACTGCTCAATCCGCAATGGTTTCTTGTCACCACATGTATTTCGTGTGCAGTGGTCTCCGTCCTCACGGGCAGCTCATGGAGTACGATAGCCACGATAGGTGTCTCATTTATGGGTATCGGTTCACTCATGGGATATGATATGGGATGGATAGCCGGCGCGGTGATTTCTGGAGCTTATTTCGGTGATAAGGTTTCCCCGCTCAGTGATACCACGGTAGTGGCATCTTCGACTTGTGGTATTGATCTTTTTGATCATATACGTTACCTTATGATTACAGCTGTGCCTGCAATGAGTATCGCGCTCTTGATATTTGGACTCAAGGGCTTCAGCATGCCTTCTGATTTCGGAGCGGAGTTGCCGTCATATATCGCCGGGTTGCAGCATTTATTCAATATCACTCCTTGGGTGCTGATTATTCCCGCAATAACATTTTTGTTGATACTGCTGCGTGTGCCCACTTTGGTCACTCTTGCTCTCAGCGCCATAATGGGAGGTATAGGTGTATACGTTTTCCAGCCGGCTCTGCCGATGCATATCATGGAGCTGCTTTCCAATGTGTGGTCGGGCTATGTATGCACCAGCGGCAATGAGGTGCTCGACGAACTCATATCTACCGGAGGTATCATGGGCATGCTTCCCACAATCTGTCTTGTGCTCAGCGCCATGGTTTTTGGCTCTGTCATGATCGGTACCGGCATGCTTGCGTCGATAGCATCGGGAATCATGAAATATCTCGACAACCGTAAATCAGTGGTAGGCGCCACTGTCGGAGCCGGTCTGTGCGCTAATTGCTGCACGGCCGATCAATATCTCTCGCTGATCATTACAGGCAATATGTTCAGGGGTGTATATCGCAAGGCGCGTCTGGAATTGCGTCTTCTCAGCCGTACGATGGAGGACTCCGTTTCCGTGACCTCCGTGCTCATACCTTGGAATTCGTGCGGTGTGACACAATCCACCGTACTCGGTGTGGCTACACTGACATATCTCCCGTATTGCTTTTTCAATTACTTGTCGCCCCTGATGTCATTATTGATTGTATGGACCGGCTTCAAGGTGCGCACGGCTGTCAGCCGCACGCTGGCGCGCGCATGAAAGGCTTAGAAATTGGCCCGCGTGTAGGCCGACAAGGTGAGTACTGACAATCCTGCCTTGTAATTTGTATAAGAATATCCGAAATCGGTGCCGACAGCAAAACGTGATGTGAGCTGGCAGACGGCGCCGATTTTTATATCGGCTGTAAATGAGAGCTTGGAGTAGGATATTTGGTGTGCGCCGAAGTTGCGCGCCACACCTGCGAGGGCTGAAGCCTGACATGCCCAGCGTGACGATGATAGCGGTAGCCAATATGAAGCGCCGGCCGTAAGGCTGACGGCTGAAAGCATGTCGGCAAATTTCTTTTCCTCAAATATGGGTAGCGAGCGAAGGCCCCCCTGGAGAGCGATCCCCCAGCGGTCACAAAATGGTACGGTAAGACGCAGCGCCGATTCGATACCGGTTGCTGTGGAGGTGCCTTCAGTGATCTTTCCGAGTGGAAATATGGCAGCAGTGGTCACGTCCAGCGAAGGCAGCCAGTCGGCATATGCCGGATCCAATGAATAGCTGTCGGCGTAGAAAATCCTTGACACAAATCGCCCGACCTCTCCTGAAAGGATACCGATGGCGGCTCCCCCAAGCACATCTTTGGGATAGTGCTTTTTAGATAAGATGCGCTGCATGGCTATCCCGTCGGCTATTGTATGCATCCCCAAAGTATACCATGGTGATATGCGGTAAGTCTCATTGGCTACCACAGTGGCTGCCGTGAAAGCCCAGGATGTGTGCCGCGACGGCCACGAATTATGTCCGCTTCGGTCGGGGCGCATCTCGTGTATGCTATGTTTCATTATCTCCGTTAGTACTATATTGGTCACCACGGCTGTGCCCGCATCTGCTACTACGGGCTGCCATGTGCGTACTTTTGTGGTATCGCCCATCTCTTGAGCGGAGATTGTGTTGAAAGTGAATAAGGTCGCGATTAGAGAGATGATTATTGCTTTTCCGGAATTCATATTATGGATTTGTAGACTTGCCGGAATAATTCCGGCCGGATATTTGCTTTATTGAATGCTGAGTTGTCACGTGTGGGGTACACTCTGTTTGTGAGGAAGATGAAGATTATATCTTGCTCGGGGTCGACCCAGAATACTGTTCCGGTGAAGCCGAGATGGCCATATACCGCTGCGCTTGCCTCGTCGCAAGTAGGAGAGTTCTCAAGATTTTCTGTATCCGGTTTGTCGAAGCCGAGGCCGCGGCGGCATGTGGGGCTTTTTGATTTCGTGAAGAGCTCTACTGTAGGGCTGCTCAGCACTGTCGCATCGCCGTACTTTCCTCCGTTGAGCCACATCTGACATAGTTTGGCCACGTCACCCGCATTGCTGAACACACCAGCATTGCCTGATACTCCGCCGAGAAAATCAGCAGTCTCGTCATGCACATAGCCATGTATCACCTGACGGCGAAGGTAAGTGTCTGAGGGTGGGGCGGTATGTGATGTGCTGTGCTCCCAACGGACGCCAGATTTCCGCTGCTACATATTCGTCATGCGGTCGGCCGGTAAGCCGCTGCTCCATATCCAGAAGCAAGCAGAAATTGAGACAAGAATATGTGTAATTATTGTTTTTGCGCAAAGGGATATTGTAGATGCGCCCCATGATGGTATCTATGGTGCTTTGTCCCACCCATAATCCCTTGGCTGCTTCGATGGGGAAAGCATCCGTGCGCTGAGCCGACGTGATGTCGCGGCGCAGTCGGGCGGAGGTCGCTCCCCACGCACCATTTTGAATCTTTATCGTATGGGCGGCATCGCGTCTGCGTTTGATCAACGGCGATTTGTAGGTGGTACTGTCCATCATCAGTGGAAACATGTTCAAGGCCGGTGGCATTCCTGATTCATGATAGAGTAGCTGGCTGATGGTGATTGAATCTTTACCTGTGCCGCGGAGTCCTGGAATGTAAGAGGAGGCAAAATC
Organism: uncultured Bacteroidales bacterium; assembly: GCA_947646295.1. Taxonomy (GTDB): domain Bacteria; phylum Bacteroidota; class Bacteroidia; order Bacteroidales; family Muribaculaceae; genus CAG-873. The sequence goes on along the minus strand of CANSGE010000040.1, from coordinate 7,078 downwards.
CTCCAGACGGAAAAGTCCGGTATCATATGCTTTCATTATGCCGGGAAGAGTACCCGTGGCTTTGGATACTGATGCAAGGTCGTAGAGAGTGGAGAGTGTCACTTTACCGGAGTTTTCGCCGCCTTTCTTTCCGTATGCCTTTTCGAAGACGATATCGCCTCCGCGTGCGATGAGTACCTGACATCCGGGGAAGGCACCCGATCGTAATCCGGCTCCGACGATAGAGTCGATGGAGTCGGTAAGCGAAGCCCGCAGCCCCCTGGCTTCCGGAGTTGTGTATCCGAGGCGGCTTTTCTGCATCCGGATGCCTGTGCCGAGCGGTGCAATGCGCGGCAGGTTGACGGGGAGCTTACCGCTGACGTCGATGCCGCCGAATATGGCCATTGCTGCGGCTGCGCGTGTCTGTGGCAGATCGTCGTAGGCAAGTACAATCGCGCGCGCCTTACCGAGTGAGGCATGGAATTTATTCATCTTGTACGGGTTGACCATGAATACGGTCACCAGCCCGGGAGCATCAGCGATGCTTGCCAATACGTTGCGTGAGCCGGTCGAGTCATTGTACACCGCGGCTACCACTACGTCATAGTCACGGAGCTTCTTGAGTGTGGTGGCAGGGAGATTGTGACGCGCTGCAAAGACATCAACATTTGTATATCGGCGGCAAAGATCAGTGAAATTGTTTTCGGCCGATGCACCTATATTTACAATGGCAATCCTGCTTTTGTCGAGCTTGCCGAGCGGGAGTATATCTTGCTCGTTTCTCAGTACAGTGATTGAAGCCTGGGCAAGTTCGTCGAGCACCACAGCGCAGCGCGGCGAATTTAGCTTGGCCCGAAGTCCGGCGAGAGATATTTTCGCGGGGCGATTATTGAGCCCGAGAGCGTATTTGTATCTTAAGACACGGCGGCAGCGGTCTTCGATCACGCTTTCCGATATTTTACCGGCTTTCACGGCTTGATAAATATCACTGATATCCTGCATCGGTGCTGACGAGGATTCAATCACGTCGGCTCCGGCTTTCAGTGCTTCGATCGTGGAGTTTAGTCCTTGCATGCGGGCACCCTTCATAGACAGCGCGTCAGTGAAGACGAGGCCTTCAAAGCCCATGCGGTCGCGCAGCAGTTCGGTGGATATTTTATGGGAGAGTGATGCCGGGCGAGCCGAGTCATCGATCGATGGCACTACGATATGCCCTACCATTATGCCTCCGAGCCCTGCATTGATATAGTCGCGGAAGGGCATCAGATCAATGTCGTCCATCACCTGTGCTGAATGTGTGACGATCGTGCGTTCCTTATGAGAGTCAGTCGAGGTATCTCCGTGCCCCGGGAAATGTTTGGCTGTGGAGAGAACGCCGCCATCTTCGAGTCCGCGGGAATATGCTACGCCGAGAGCGCTCACACGCGCCGGATCCTCGCCGAATGACCGGAATCCTATCACCGGGTTGGCCGGGTTTGAATTGACGTCGACCACAGGCGCATAGTTGACCTGTATGCCTGTGAGACGGCATTGACGTGCCATTTCGCGACCATAATCATAGAGTAAATCGGGATTTGACACTGCGCCGAGCGCCATGTTGGAGGGGAAGTGCGGCGTATTCTTTATGCGCATATCCAGCCCCCATTCGCCATCGAAAGTCATCATAAGGGGGACTTTGGCGATGCTCTGGGCATAGTTGGTCATCTCGACGTATTGTTCGAGAGTTCCGGATGAGAAGAGCAGACCGCCGACTTTGCCGGTCTCAACGTACTTCTTGATAGCAGCCCTTGAGGAAGCTCCTTGATTGGGTGCGATTTTAGGGAAAATCAATTGCGCTATACGCTCCCTTTCGGAAAGCGAATTGTATACCGAATCTACCCAACGGCGACAGTCGGGATTGTCAGTGTTTTTGAGAATGGTCGGCGTCACCGCTCCGGCATACGCTGTGGCGCACGCGAGCGCCAACACGGCAAGAACTCTTTTCAACATAGCTCTCAGGGGTGCATTCTGACAGAGTCGTCAGGATTGATTTTACGTTTTTTATAAGTCGATTTGATATATTTCAGCAGGTCTTTGTAAAGCGTATCAGTGCTTTTTGCCACAGTGGTATGGTTGGTGAGAGATGTCATGTAGTCACCGCCGTTGGCGAGATAGTCGATTGTGGCTACGCGGTAAGTCTTTTCTGGATCGATAGGCTTGCCATTTATCACTACGGATTTGACTTCGGCATCAGAGGTAGCGGTCTTGGGCGAATATACGATTTCCACGCCACGGCTCACGCCGTTTCCGTCGGTACGCGCCATCTGGGTGAAGGTCGGCATCAGATCTTTACCTTTGATATCCATGACTTCTATACGGTTGTCGAAAGGAAGCATTGTGATTATTTGACCTTCGGTGATATTTCCTTTGGGCAATCCACGGCGGATGCCGCCTTTGTTGAGGATTGCGAAGTCAATGCCCTTGGCGAGCTGATTTCCCATGTCGAGTACTGCGTCGGTGCAGAAATTGAGCAATGCCGGTGAGCTTTGCGGAAGTTCGACGGCTGTTTTGGCAATCGCATGATTCATGAGCGAGTCGACTCCTTGGCGATAGGGGCGGATGAGGTCCGGGATTTCAGGAGTGACACGGCTGTCGAGGCGGCTGTCGACGGGGATAGTGGTATAATCGGCGGTCAGATTTTCAAGATCAATGGCTACCTTGCCTATGTTTTTGCCGCTTTTTCCTACCTGGGTCACGAGAATGTCGCGTCCTTGGCGATTTTTTACCCTATACGGCATTTCTTCATCGCCGGGCTTGATGAGGTCATGGGAATGGCCCCCGATAATGACATCGATATCCGATGAATTCTTGGCAATATCGACATCGCCCGGAGGTGTGGTAGGATCATAGCCCACGTGGGTAATGGCTACGACGGCATCCACACCTTCAATATTTTTAAGCCACCATGCAGCTGAGTTTGCAGATTCAATGGCATCGAGATATTTCACTCCATCGTAGTTGCCTTCGGCAATCATGCCCGCGGGTTCGAGATTGATGGCAATGAATCCGATCTTACGTCCGTCGTAGTTGCGGATATCGTATTTTGAGAACATGTCGGCGAGGGGCGACTCTGACAGGTCGTAGTTGGTGGCAAGGAATTTTGAGTCGGCATGGCGTAGCACGGCTGCAAGCGAGTCCACACCGTTGTCAAATTCGTGATTACCGAGTATGCGCAGATCGTAATCAAGAGCATTCATCAGTTTTTGCTCAAGCTCGCCGCCAAAGAGATTGAAATACAATGTCCCCTGCACGGCATCGCCGGCGTCAATCAGCAATACGTGCTCCTCGGCCGCGCGCACGCTGTCGACTATTACCTTGCGTCGTGCCACACCCCCGAGATTGTCCTTGTCGTCGGGGTCAATCATGGAGTGTGTGTCATTGGTATGCAATATCACGAGTTTGTCGGCCGAAACAGGGAGCACACATGCGAGTGTCCCTGCAAAAAAGATGGCGCTTTTTATTATGTTTCTCATAAAGGTATGTTTTCAAGTAATAACAAGCGAAGTTAATAAAAAATTGACAGACGGGGCAATCTTTTTATGATTTTTATTGTTATATATATGTTACATTATAGCTTAAGTATGAAACGAAGATATATCGCTCTTTTGTCAACAATTACTGTGCTCGGGCAGAGCATGCCGGCAATGTCAGTCGGCGACGTCGGGCGTGCTCTCATTGAGAGGGGATGCCTGAGTTGTAAGGTAGACTATGAAGTGCTTTTGCCCGGAAGTGAGATACCCGTGAAATATGATCTGATGATAGCTTCATCGGCAGCCCAAGGAGACTCGCTGGCCCCGGCCCGATATCTTATCGACTGGACGTTGCATACGCCCACGGGAAACTCCACTTCGGGTTTCTCATCGTATTCGGATGGTGATCATTTCCGTTTCCGCGAGGGAAAGATGCAGGAGTATCATTCAAAAGATGATGCCACTCCATTTGCTCCGGCGGGTGCAGTAAGGAATGGTGTGGGCTGGAAAGTGCAATTCGCCGATATATTGCCACAAGCTCTTGGATATGCGTTTGTGGAAATGGCCGCCGACTCTTCTTATATATATAATGTACGGGAGAGTGAAAAGTACATCGAGATTTCAGGCGTGGAGCGAAGCCGAGGTTTCGATGCACGCGAATATACATACCGTATCGACAAATCCACGTACCTTCCGATCGAGATTGAATATACAATGAATCCCGGCCAGCCTTCCGAGCAGCTTGTCACGGTAAGATATGGAGAATGGCTCGGAGGTGATTGTCCGCAGCTTTCAGAGTCGCAACTGATGGAGCGTTATCCGGATGCTTTCGCGAAATACCGGCAGGATTCGTATGCGTTTGAAAATCTCCCGGGTGAACGTATGCCCGGCTGGGCTGTCGCTACTCTTGACGGTGTACGTTCGACGCGTCAGGCGGGTGATGGTTTTCAGCGTCCGACGGTGATAGCTATACTTGACAGCTCGGTGGACGCATGTGCAACGGTGGTGTCAGAGCTCCGCGAAGCCGAGCTTTCATCTCCCGTAGCTTTTGACCTTGTGCTGGCCTATGTCAATAATGACAGGCGGTCAATCGAAGAGAGTCTCGGAGATAAGGCGTCGGGTGAAGCTCTGGTGTTGGTGAGCGCTTCGTCGCTTGCGAGAGATTGCGGTGCCACGGACTCTCCGTCATTTATAATATGCGATGCTTCAGGAAAAGTGTCGGATGTGATGATCGGACGCAACAATCAATTGGTGTCAGACGTTATACAAAAAGTAGCGATTGCTAATACTAAATACTAATAATATTATATGGAAACAGTTTATTTTAAAGGTCAGCCCTGTCATACCTACGGCAATGTGCCCTCTGTCAATGACAAAGCTCCCTGCTTCAATCTCGTGACAAAGGATCTTGCCGAGGTTACATGTAAGGACTTCGACGGTAAATATATAGTACTCAACGTATTCCCGAGCCTTGATACTCCGGTGTGCGCCGCTTCAGTGCGCCGCTTCAATCAGGATGCAGCCAAGCTGAAGGATGTAGCTGTATTGTGTGTGTCGATGGATTTGCCTTTCGCGATGAATCGTTTTTGCGTGGCAGAAGGAATCGAGAATGTCATCCCCGTTTCGGCATTCCGTTCACCCGGCTTCGCACAGGAATACGGTCTTGAGCTTGTGGATGGTCCTCTCGCCGGGCTTCTTGCACGCGCGGTAATCATCCTCGACAAGGATCGCAATGTGATCTATCGTGAGCTTGTCGATGAGATAACTCATGAGCCTGATTACGATGCGGCTTTGAGCGTATTGAAATAATTTATAGCCAACACACATTATATCGCGGCCGGATACTATCGTCATTCGGTCGCGTTTTTTATGTATTATTCTGTAAACACACCGATTACACAGGTCGCACAGATTATTACCAATAAAAGACCGATGATCCCTAATGTGTATCGGCGCTTGTTGGAGCGTTTCTTACTGTGTATGTAGCTGCCGACAGCTGCGCCGTACAGTCCGCTTGCAATCGGCAAGAACATCAAAATAGTCAGATACATGCAAAATTGTATTTAAAAAGTGGGCAACCCTACGAGGATTGCCCACTTGATGTTGGATGTCAAATTACTGATTGAGTATTTCGAGCATCTTGATTACGGAAGTCGGGATACGTGTGCCGGGGCCGAAGATGGCTGCGACACCTGCTTTGTAGAGGAAGTCATAGTCCTGAGCGGGAATCACACCGCCGGCAACGACCATGATGTCTTCGCGGCCAAGTTTTTTAAGCTCTTCGATCACCTGAGGCACGAGAGTCTTGTGGCCTGCGGCGAGCGAGCTGACGCCAAGGATGTGCACGTCGTTTTCGACAGCCTGGCGGGCAGCTTCCTCGGGAGTCTGGAAGAGGGGACCCATGTCGACGTCGAAACCGCAGTCGGCATAGCCGGTAGCGACTACTTTTGCACCACGGTCATGGCCGTCCTGACCCATTTTGGCGATCATGATACGAGGCTGACGGCCTTCGCGACGGGCGAAATCTTCGCACATCTGCTGTGCACGGATAAAATCCGGATCTGATTTGGTTTCTGATGAATACACGCCTGAAATTGTTCTGATGACTGCTTTGTAACGACCGACAACGTCTTCGCATGCGTCGGAGATTTCGCCAAGAGTAGCGCGGAGGCCGGCTGCCTTGACAGCGAGATCGAGGAGGTTGCCTTTCTTAGTGCGCACGCATTCGGTGATGGCAGCAAGTGCTTCCTTGACCTTGGCTTCGTCGCGATGTCCGCGGAGGTCTTCGAGACGTTCGATCTGCTCTTCGCGTACCTGGGTATTGTCGATTTCGAGGATGTCGATGGGATCTTCGTGGTCGAGACGGTATTTGTTGATGCCGACGATAGTCTGGCGGCCGGAGTCGATGCGGGCCTGGGTGCGGGCCGCAGCTTCCTCGATGCGGAGCTTGGGAAGGCCTGTCTCGATAGCTTTGGCCATGCCGCCGAGTTTCTCGATTTCCTGAATGTGTTCCCAAGCGCGGTGAGCGATCTCGTTGGTGAGGGCTTCCACGTAGTAAGAACCGCCCCAGGGGTCAATCTGCTTTGTGACGAGAGTTTCTTCCTGAATGTAGATCTGAGTATTACGGGCGATACGAGCCGAGAAATCAGTCGGGAGTGCGATGGCTTCGTCAAGAGCGTTTGTATGGAGCGACTGTGTGTGGCCGAGGGCGGCGCCCATGGCTTCGATACAGGTACGTCCGACGTTGTTGAAGGGGTCTTGCTCTGTAAGGGACCATCCGGATGTCTGGGAGTGTGTGCGCAGTGCGAGCGATTTGGGGTTCTTGGGATTGAATTGTTTAACAATCTTGGCCCAAAGCATACGAGCAGCACGCATTTTGGCAACTTCCATGAAATAGTTCATGCCGATAGCCCAGAAGAATGACAGACGGGGTGCGAATGCATCGATGTCCATGCCGGCATTGACGCCTGCGCGGAGGTATTCGAGACCGTCGGCAAGAGTATATGCGAGCTCGATATCGCATGTAGCGCCGGCTTCCTGCATGTGGTAGCCAGAGATCGAGATCGAGTTGAACTTGGGCATGTTCTGGG
>CANSGE010000039.1 GCA_947646295.1 uncultured Bacteroidales bacterium | reverse complement strand
TCTGCGTTTCACCGGGGCCGCGCATGCCGATACCGCCGCGCTGGCGTTCGAGGTGCGTCCAGAGGCGTGTAAGGCGGGGGAGCAGATATTGATACTGAGCCAGCTCGACCTGAGTTTTGGCGTTGGCCGTCTGAGCGCGTCGGGCGAAGATGTCGAGGATGAGACTGGTGCGGTCGAGTATCTTGACCTGGAGCTCCTTTTCGATATTAGCCACCTGCTTGATGGTGAGATCGTCGTCGAAGATCACCATGCCGATGTCGTTCTGCTCGACGAATTGCTTGATTTCCTCCAGCTTGCCCTTGCCGACGAATGTGCGCGGATTGGGATAATCGAGCTTTTGAGTAAAGCATCTTACGGTCTCCGCGCCGGCCGTATCGGCGAGGAAAGCCAGCTCATCGAGGTATTCGGCCGAGCGTGCTTCATCCTGTCGTGGAGTGATGAGGCCCACGAGCACGGCGCGTTCGGTAGTTTCACGGCTTATGACGAATTCTTTCATTAGAGATCGTTTATTTTTTCGCAAAGTTACATATTATATAACAATTCCTACAGCAAATAATGTCGATTTTCGGAAAAAATGTCTACTTTTGCGGATACGAATACACATATAATATATAGTATAAATGAAAAAGCTCATTGTCACTCTCATGCTCGGGGCGCTTGCCGCCGGAGCATCAGCTCAGGAAAATGCCGCGGATACGGCTGCCGTCGATACGTCAGGCTTCCAGTTCAAGGACGTCATCACCATACCCACCACTTCCGTCAAGGATCAGAATAAATCGGGCACATGCTGGTGCTTCTCGGGCACATCATTCTTCGAGGACGAGATACTGCGCCTCAAAGGCGACTCGCTCGACCTGTCGGAAATGTTTACGGTGCGTATGTGCTATGCCGACAAGGCCGACCGTTATGTGCGCATGTACGGCCAGGCCAATTTCGGAGCCGGTGGCTCGGTGATGGACGTGCCCTACGTATGGGAGCGCTATGGCGTGGTGCCCGAGGAAGTATATACGGGTCTGCATTATGGCGAGGACAAGCACGTGCACGGCGAGCTTGATGCGATACTTTCGTCGCTCGTGGGCAACGTGGTGAAGAAACCCAACAAGAAAATCACTCCGGCCTGGCGCGATGCCGTCGAGGGCGTGCTCGACGCGTATCTCGGCGAAGTGCCCGAGACTTTTACTTACAAGGGCAAGACATACACCCCGCAGTCGTATGCCCGGGAGCTGGGCCTCTCGATGGACAATTATATCGGTGTGACCTCATTTACCCATCACCCATTCTACGAGGCTTTTGTGCTCGAGGTGCCCGACAACTGGCTCTGGGCCGAATATATGAATGTGCCGATGATGGAAATGAAGGCCATCGTGGACAACGCCCTGGCCAACGGCTACTCCGTGGTGTGGGCTGCCGATGTGAGCGAGGGCGGATTCAAATGGAACGACGGCGTGGCGCTCATGCCCAAGGCCAAGGATCAGCGGGATATGTCGGGTACCGAACTCGCCCGCTGGGTGAAGCTCTCGGATAAGGATCGAGCCGCCGACCAGTATGAGTTCAAAGGCCCGGTCGAAGAAATCGAGGTGACTCAGGAATCGCGTCAGGCAATGTTCGACTCGCAGGAGACTACCGACGACCACGGTATGGTGATCGTCGGTACAGCCGTCGACCGCCTCGGCAATCCTTATTATAAGGTGAAAAATTCATGGGACACCAATCAGGTGTATGACGGATATTTCTACGTATCTGTGCCCTATTTCCTTGCCAAGACCGTTGATATCTACTTCAATAAGGCTGCTGTACCGGCTGATTTGGCCAAGAAAATGGGTATCGCCCGCAAATGACCCGCATAGGTATACTGTCCGACACACATTCCTGCTGGGATGACCGCTATGCCAGGCATTTCGCCGGCTGCGACGAAATCTGGCATGCGGGCGACATCGGCTGCCTCGACACCCTGCGCCGGCTGCAGGGCATCGCCCCGGTGGTGCGTGCCGTGCGTGGCAATATCGACCACGGCCCGCTGCTGCGCGAGTGTCCGGAAATACAGTCGTTTCAGGTTGAGGGCGTCAAGGTGTGGATGACCCATATCGGTGGCTACCCCGGGCACTATGCTCCGGGGGTGCGCCGCATGCTTATCGATGCGCGTCCGCAGCTCATGATAGCCGGCCATAGCCATATCCTCAAGGTGATGTACGACGATGAGCTGAAATGCCTCCATGTCAATCCGGGGGCTGCCGGATATCACGGATGGCAGAAGGTGCGCACGCTGCTGCGCCTCACTATCGACGGCGAAAAAATGCAGGATCTCGAAGTGATCGAATTAGGCAAACAAGTATGAAATATTTATATCTATCATTATGTGCCCTGAGCGCTATACTCGCCCTCGGCTCATGCAAGACTTCGGAGGCCAATTACAGGGCGGCTTACGACAAGGCTGTAGCCGGCCGGGCCGACCGCATTGACCTCGATTCGACCATATATGGAAAGCATCGCCGCAGTATGACGTCGCGTGAGATGGTCGTCGGCGCAGATACTGTGGAGGTGAAGACCCAGCACGTGAGCGTCACTCCCGAGGGTGGAGGCATCCGTGAGAATCTGCGTCAGTACAATGTAGTGGTGGGACAGTTCAAGACACTCTTCAATGCCACATCGATGCGCGAACGCCTTGTCGATGCCGGATATCCGGAGGCATTCGTCGTGCAGACGGCCGAGCCATATTACTACGTTGTGCTCGCGTCGTATGCCTCTCTGAGCGATGCCTCGGCGGCTCGGCGGCGTGTGGCCGACGGGAGTTTCCCGCTCCCGCTGCGCGAGCCCTTGCCATTTATTCTGCAGGCTGTGCGCTGAAGTGTGCAAATTGCGCGTGCAATGCTGTTAAAGGATGTAATTGTTGAAGTTTTGTAGATGGATATTTCCAAAAATATGTTAATTGGACGAAAAATATCCAAAAAATACTTGACTTGACCCCTAAATTCTTTGTACATTTGCATGTGTGTTTTTATAGTATTAGATTAAGATAAAGGTTTAAAGGAAAAGCTAAGTTGTGAAACTTGGCTTTTTTCACATTTTTGCGGGAGGTGTATATACACGAAAAGAGGTAATCTCACGATCACCTCAATCCGTAAAAACCTTAAAAATCTAATCCTATGAAAAAACTAATTCAAATTGTACTTCTTTCTGCTGTTGCTTTATCTATAATACGTAATTTTGGGGCAAAAGTTGTATTGCTGAGCTGCATTTAGCCTACATTTAGCCTTTTTTTAACTTGCTTAACGTTGGCCCGTACGTCAAAAATTCATACATTTGCATATGTGCCCGCATAAGGGTGACATACGATACGAAATCATGTAACTTTATTAACAAAGATGATACAAATATGAAAGCCCTCATGACCCGCCGCGCCCTCATAGGCGCAATGCTTGCCATATCAGCTACTTTGGGAGCCGCCGCCCAGGCCTTCGACGATTCTACCGTATATTTCCAGGCTGAGGAAATGCCCGACATGCTCAAATGGCTGCCCGCGCCACCGGATGCGACCTCGCCGGAGTTTATGCGTGATGTCAACCGCTATATGTGGGGTAAGGAGCAGCGCAACGATTCGGTGCGCGCGGCCCTCGCTATCGCCCAGGCCGATTATACGATGGGCGAGGTGTGCCGCCAGTTCAGCGGCCCGATGGGTATCACACTCTCGCAGGAGGCCACCCCGGAAATTTTCCGTCTGCTCAATGATGCCATCCGCACCGCCGACAAGATCGTGACCATACCCAAGGCGCATTACAAACGCCCCCGCCCCTTCATGGTATTTCATGAGCATACGCTCACCCCTGACGATGAGGTATTTCTCGTCAACAACGGATCTTACCCCTCGGGGCACACTCTCATGGGTATAACCGCAGCACTCACTTTGCTCGAGATCAATCCCGAGGCAGCCGATGCACTCATGCAGCGCGGCTATGAGATAGGCGACAGCCGTGTGATAGTAGGCGCACACTGGCAGAGCGATGTCGATGCCGGACGTCAGGCTGCCGCCGTGGCGATGGCCAAGATACATACCTCGCCAGAATTTCAGAAGCAGCTCGAAAAGGCTAAAAAGGAATTTGCCCGCGTAAAAAATGCGCAGAATAAGTAATATGTAGGCATTGAAAATAATTGCAAGAAAAAAGAGCCTCCGACGTCGTCGAAGGCTCTTTGTAGTCTTACCAGGATTCGAACCTGGACAGACAGAACCAAAACCTGTAGTGCTACCATTACACCATAAGACTATCTGCCCAAAGGCGCTGCAAAGGTACGCGCTTTTTTATTTTTATGCAAATTTACACCCTAAAAAATCACAAAAAAATCAATTAGCCGCATTCTGTGGCGTTGATTATCGGCCATTTTGCGATTTTTTTTGTAATTTCGCATCATTATGAAGAGATATCTCGTGACCGGTGGCGCGGGTTTCATTGGCGCCAACTTTGTAAAGTATCTTATTGCCACCTACGGCGATGAGATACAGATAGTTGTGCTTGATGCTCTCACTTATGCAGGCAACGCCTCAACGCTTGCTCCTGAGCTTGCCCGCGGCAATGTGCGTCTTGTCGTAGGTGACATCTGTGATGAAAAGCTTGTCGCCGGGCTGATGGCTGATTTCGACCCGCATTTTGTGGTGAATTTCGCCGCCGAAAGTCATGTCGACCGCAGCATCACCGGACCGAAAGTATTCATGATGACCAACGTCATGGGCGCCCATAACATGCTTGAACAAGCCCGCCGCGCATGGATCTTGCCCGACGGCTCTGTGAAGCCCGGGCGCCGCTTTCTGCAGATCAGCACCGATGAGGTGTATGGCTCGCTTCTGCGGGATATTCCTGAAGGGCGCCCTCTCGATACCGACCCCGCCGTGGCCGATCTGCTCGGAGGGCGTACGCAGCCCGTGACTTTCGGCACGGCTATGTTCACCGAAAAGACCCCCCTCGATCCGCACTCGCCCTATTCCTCCTCAAAGGCCTCGGCCGATATGATAGCCCGGGCATATCATGATACCTACGGCTTGCCTGTGCTTGTGACCCGTTGCAGCAACAATTACGGCCCGTATCATTTCCCTGAGAAACTCATCCCTCTCGTCATCAACAATATCCTGGCCGGGCGCCGCCTGCCGGTGTACGGCGACGGCTCCAACGTGCGCGACTGGCTATACGTGGACGACCACGCATCGGCTATCGATGCGGTACTGCGCCGCGGCCGCGTAGGGCAGGTCTACAATGTAGGAGGATTCAACGAACAGACCAATATCAATATCGTGCGTCTCATCATCGATATAGTGCACCGCATCATGACCGATGAGCCGCAATATCAAAGCCTGCTCTCCGGCTCCGTGGATGATATCAACTACAGCCTGATAGACTTTGTGACCGACCGCCCCGGACACGACATGCGCTATGCCATCGATCCTACTAAAATAGTGCGCGAGCTTGGATGGGCGCCACGTACACCATTCGATAAGGGTATCGAAAAGACCGTACGCTGGTATCTCGACAACCGCGATTGGGTCGACAGCGTCATCTCAGGCGAATATATGAATTACTATAAACGCATGTACGACCAAAGATGAAAGGTATAATACTGGCCGGTGGTAGCGGCACACGTCTCTATCCCATGACTATCGGGGTATCAAAGCAACTCCTCCCCGTATATGATAAACCCATGGTATACTATCCGCTATCGGTGCTTATGCTTGCCGGTATCCGGGATGTGCTCATAATATCCACGCCCGACGATCTTCCGGCTTTCCGGCGTCTGCTCGGCTCGGGCGAGAGCATCGGTATGCGGTTCAGCTATGCCGAACAGCCGCGTCCCGAGGGATTGGCCCAGGCCTTCCTCATCGGCCGCGGGTTTATCGGCGACGATTGTGCATGCCTCGTGCTGGGCGACAATATCTTTTATGGACAAGGTTTCACTGCCATGCTTCAGAAGGCTGCCGCTATGGCCGAAGCTGGCGTGGCCGGAATTTTCGGTTATCCCGTCGATGACCCCCGCCGCTATGGGGTGGTGTCGCTCGACAGCGAGGGAGCGGCTGTCGATATTGAGGAAAAACCTCAGCATCCGCATAGCGACAAAGCCGTCACCGGACTTTATTTTTACCCGCGGGGTGTGGCTGATATGGCTGCTCAGATCACACCGTCGGCCCGCGGCGAACTCGAAATCACCTCTCTCAACAATCTCTATCTGCGCGAGCATCGCCTGCATGTGCAATGCTTCGGGCGCGGCTTCGCATGGCTCGATACAGGCACAGTGGACTCGCTCCTCGATGCCTCAAATTTTGTGGCTGCCATCGAGAAGCGCCAGGGTCTGAAAGTGGCGGCTCTTGAGGAAATAGCCTACCGCCGTGGATTCATATCAGCCGACCGCTTGCGTGAATTGGCTCAGCCTATGGCTGCAAACGACTATGGTAAATATCTAATAAAACTCGCCGATGGAAAAATTTCTTAAACCTCAGCTGATTGATCTTCCTAAAATATATGATCCACGCGGCAATCTCACCTTCATGCAGGACGGTCAGGATTGCATGCCTTTTCCTATCAAGCGCGTTTTCTGGACATACGACGTGCCGGCCGGCGAGGGCCGCGGCGGTCACGCTCATTATACCTGCCATGAGTTGATTGTAGCTGTGAGCGGCAGCTTCAATGCCAATCTGTTTGATGGACGCGAGTGGACACATTATACCCTCAACCGTCCTTACATCGGCTTGCTCCTCCCGGCAGGCTATTGGCGTACACTCGACAATTTCGCTTCCGGAAGCGTATGCGTGGCCCTCGCATCAGATATCTACAAAGAGGAAGATTATATCCGGGATTTTGAGGAGTTTGTAAAATATTCGCAGAAAAGACATGGGTAATGACTCTTTGAAATATCCTTTTCTCGACCTCGGTGCCGTAAATGCTCCGCATCTCGACCGCATCCGCCGGGCATCCGACCGTGTGATTTCGTCAGGCTACTTCATCGGAGGCCCGGAGGTGGAAGCCCTTGAGCGTGATATGGCTGCGCTTGTAGGGGCAAAGCATGTCATCGCGGTGAGCAATGGCCTCGATGCTCTGCGGCTTATCTTCCGCTCTTATATCGAGATGGGCGAGATGTCTCCCGGCGACGAGGTTATCATCCCGGCCGATACATATATAGCATCTGTGCTGGCCGTGACTGATTGCGGCCTTGTGCCGGTATTTGTTGATGCGTCCATCGACACCCTCAATCTCGACACATCTTTGATAGGCCGCGCCATCACTTCGCGTACGCGCGCGATTCTCACAGTGCATCTCTATGGACGCATCTGTTACGACGAAACGATGGTCGGGCTTGCGCGCCGCCACAATCTCAAGATAGTGGAAGATGCTGCCCAGTCAATAGGAGCGGTGGCTCCCGATGGCCGGCGGGCAGGGGCTTTAGGCGATGCAGCCGGATTCAGTTTCTATCCCACAAAAAATCTCGGCGCGCTCGGTGATGCCGGAGCCGTCACCACTTCCGACGACCGCCTTGCAGCGACTGTGCGGGCTCTTGCCAATTACGGGAGCGACCGCCGGTATCACAATATATATCAAGGTCTCAACTGCCGTATGGATCCCGTACAAGCGGCCATCTTGTGCGCCAAGATGCCTTTTTTAGCCGATGAAAATGCTCATCGTGCGCGTATCGCGGCAATTTATGACCGCGAAATAGTGAACCCGGCCATCCGGAAGCCTCTTTATACCGGGGAGGGCGAGATGGTATGGCATCAGTATCCTGTATTGGTATCTGGTCGCGACAGATTTCGCGAATATCTGCACCGCTCAGGTGTAGGCTCCGGAGTGCATTATCCTATTCCTCCGCATAAACAACCATGCTATTCAGAGTATGCCGGTCTCTCTCTTCCCGTGGCCGAGCGCATCGCCCGCGAGGTCGTTAGCCTGCCCATATCATCCGCTACGCCGGAGCAGGGAGCACATGAAATAGCACGGATTATAAATAATTTTGATTGAACAAGCTGTGACAGAAACAATAAAATCTACGACAGCATACTACCATACATTCGGCTGCAAACTCAATTTTGCCGAAACATCAAGCATCGCGGCGCGTCTTGCGTCGCTCGGAATTCAGCGTGTCCCCGACGGGGGGCAGCCCGGTGTGATTGTCATCAACAGCTGCAGTGTCACCGAGGAAGCCGATAAGAAGTGCCGCCAGACCATACGCTCGCTTCACCGTCGCTATCCCGATGCCTTCATCGCTGTGACCGGCTGCTATGCCCAGCTTAAGCCGGATGAAGTGCGGGCACTCCCCGGCGTGGCAATTGTGGCCGGTGCCGACAGTAAAATGAAGCTCCCCGACATGATTGTCGATTATATAGCATCTCGCAATACTATTGCGGATGTATCTGAGTGGGGCGATATCCGGGCATTCCGTCCGTCGTGCTCGCGAGGCGACCGCACCCGTTATTTCCTCAAAGTACAGGATGGATGCGATTACTGGTGTACATATTGTACGATACCGGCCGCGCGCGGGCGCTCTCGTTCGGGCACCATTGACGAAATTGTCGCGCAGGCAGCTCAGGCAGCTGCCGAAGGCGGTAAGGAGATTGTTATTACCGGTGTGAATATCGGTGACTTCGGCAAAGGTCGTGATGACAGATTTATTGACCTCGTGCGTGCGCTTGATCGTGTGGAGGGGATAGAGAGATATCGTATTTCATCGATAGAGCCGAATCTCCTGACCGACGAAGTCATTGATTTTGTCGCGGGCTCACGCGCTTTCATGCCGCATTTCCACATTCCGCTACAGAGCGGCTCCGACGCAGTGCTTAAGCTGATGCGCCGCCGCTACGACACGGCTCTCTTCGCCTCCAAAATCGAGCGCATCCGTCGCGAGATACCACATGCTTTCATCGGTGTCGACCTGATTGCCGGTGCCCGCGGTGAGACCGACGATGAATTCCGACGGTCGCATGACTTCATCGAGTCTCTTGATATCACGCGCCTGCACGTATTTCCATATTCGGAGCGCCCAGGCACAAAGGCTCTCGAGATAGGCCATGTGGTTTCGCAGGCCGAAAAACATCGCCGTGTGGCGGAGATGATGGACTTGAGCTTGCGCAAATGGACGGCTTTTGCCGAAAAAAATGTCGGCACCGCCCGCCCCGTACTTTTTGAACACCCTCGTGGTGAGGGTCTGCCCATGGCCGGATTTACGGACAATTACCTGAAGGTAACGGTCGATAATGCTTTGCCCGAGATGGACAATCGCCTCGGGACTGTGAAAATACTCTCAGCTGATCCGGCTACGGAATCATTGAAAGGAATTCTGCTATGAAATACCATCTTATAAAATGGCCGCTTCGTGCGTTGGCAGCCTTGCCGACGCAAGTTTTATATAAATTTTCCGATATCGCATCTTTTTTGCTCGGCAATGTCCTGTGTTACCGCCGCAAGGTAGTGCGCGAGAATCTTCAGAATTGTTTTCCGGGTTCTCATACCGTGGATCTGCGCCGCATCGAAAAACGCTTTTATCGTAATTTTACAGATAATTTTGTAGAAACTCTTAAATTGATGCACATATCCGATGCTGAGATTGAGCGTCGCGTGCGCTTCCAGGACTTCGATATCATCGACGATCTCCTTGATCAAGGCAAGAGTGTGGCGGTATACTTTTCACATTCCTTCTGCTGGGAATGGGCGCCGGCGATGACACGCCGGATGAGACACCGCCCGTCGGAGAAATGTGTTTATGCTCAGATTTACCGTCCGCTGCGCGACAAGGCCTTTGATCGTCTGATGCTCGAGCTGAGGTCGCGCTTCGGATCACACAGTATCCCAAAAGAGACTTCTCTGCGCGAATTTCTCCAATACCGTCGTGACGGAGTGCTGTCGGTCACAGGTTTTATGAGCGATCAGCATCCCAGCCATGGCGATCCCGGGCATTTTACATACCTGCTCCATCGTCCGACGATGATGATAAGCGGCACAGAGACGCTTGCCCGCAAGCTCGGGATGGCAGTGGTCTATTGGGATATCAAGCGTACATCCCGTGGTCATTATTGCCTCAAAACCGTTCTGATGTCCGAGGATGCTTCAAAAAACAAACCGGGCGAGCTTACCGAACAATACGCGCGCCTGCTTGAAGAAACTATATTGAACGATCCGGCCAACTGGCTCTGGAGCCATAAGCGCTGGAAACATCAAGTCACACCTCCGGCCAATGAGTGATCATAGATATTGTCAAGGACAGCCTCCGGTGGCTGTCATCATACTGAACTGGAACGGCGCGGCTCTCCTGCGTCGCTATCTCCCCGATGTGATTGCCAACACCGATCCGGCAATCGGAAAAGTCATTGTGGCCGACAACGGTTCCACTGATGATTCACTCCGGGTACTCCGGGAGGAATTTCCGCAGGTCGAGGTCATATCGTA
This sequence comes from uncultured Bacteroidales bacterium, assembly GCA_947646295.1. Lineage (GTDB taxonomy): Bacteria > Bacteroidota > Bacteroidia > Bacteroidales > Muribaculaceae > CAG-873. The sequence continues at coordinate 3,878 of CANSGE010000039.1, read as the reverse complement.
CCCCGAGAATTATGGTTTTGCCGAAGGATACAATCGTGCGCTTGACGATACACGATATCCGTATACGGTGTTGCTCAATTCCGATGTGGCACCTGCTCCGGGCTGGCTCGCCCCCTTGTATCATATGATGGAAGAGCATCCCGATGTCGGCGCTGCCCAACCAAAGCTGCTCTGTGACTCCGACCGCGGACGATTTGAATACGCCGGCGCTTCAGGTGGCTTCATTGACCGATATGGATATCCATATTGCCGTGGACGCATTTTCCATGTCTGCGAGGATGACCACGGCCAATATGATACGCCCATGGATATATTCTGGGCATCCGGCGCCGGACTGATGGTGCGCACCGCGCTTTATCTCGAAGCGGGAGGTCTCGACCCGGCATTTTTTGCCCATATGGAGGAAATTGATCTCTGCTGGCGCATACATCTGCGCGGATATCGTATCATGGTACAGCCCGCATCCGTCATATACCATCTCGGAGGAGGTTCGCTTCCGGCGTCCAATCCGCGCAAGACCTATCTCAACTTCCGCAACAACCTGCTCATGCTCCATAAAAATCTTCCGGACTCCTCGCGCGCGCGTACATTAATTATACGTAGGCTTCTGGATACAATTGCATGGGCTAAGTTTGTCGCAACATTTGATTTCCGGAATGCCGGAGCCATCTGGCGCGCCCATCGTGACTTCGCAAAGATGCGTCGGCAGTACTCTGAGCATCCCGATGCCGATCTGCTCAAGGGCCGCAATAATATTCTCATGGATTTCTATCTGCGGGGCCGTAAAAAATATAGCCAACTTTGACAAATGTAAGCTTTACGTTGTTATTATTACGATGAGTCAGAAATTGTGGAAACGAGCCCGCATAGGGCGAATAGCCTTGTCGCTTACTGTATTGGTAGCAATTACGGTAACAGTCGGCTTGGGCTATACCACCTTTCTGTCACGTATGCAGATATTGCCGGCGATGCTCTCGTGCTCGGCCATATGGTTGGTGCTCTGGGTTGCCGCCACATTGATTTTCGGTCGCATTTACTGCTCGTCGGTGTGTCCGATGGGTACGTTGCAGGATGTGCTTATCTATTTCAGTAAGCGCAGGCGTCGCGGATTTTTCTTCTCAGTTGCGCGTCCGGCATTGCGATGGTTCTTTGTGGTATTGATTATATTTTCGCTTTTATTCGGCTTTTCGATAGTCGTAGCACTCCTTGATCCGTATAGTGCCTACGCCAGGATGATCAACTATCTTGGCATGCCGCTTGTGCGTGGCGTCGCATTATCTATCTGGGGGGCAGGATCTGCGGTAGCGACGCTGGCCGTGGTAGCCGGGTTTGCGCTTACCCGAGGCCGCACCCTTTGCAACACCGTTTGCCCGGTAGGTACTTTGCTCGGCGCCGTATCAAGATATTCGCTCTTCCATGTGGATATCAATACTGACAAGTGTACCGGATGCAATGCTTGTGTTGCGCGATGCAAAGCATCATGTATCAATCCATGGGAGCATATAGTGGACCTTTCACGATGCGTGATGTGTCTTGATTGCCTCGGTGTGTGCCCTAATGATGCGATCACATACCGTCGCGGGCGTCACCAACTAAAGATGCCTATGCTACAGACGCTCGGAGGGGCAGCCACTCCATCGGCATTTGACGCCCCGGCGCATGACTCGGCGGTGAAGCCCATTGACCGCCGCGCATTTCTTGCCGCGGTGGCTACCGGAGCTTTCCCGGCCTTGATGGCTGAATCAGTCACGCATCGATCGATGCAGAAACCATTGAACTATGTACGTCCTCCCGGGAGTGGCTCTCAGTCGGACTTTGCAGCTCGCTGCACATCATGCGGATCATGTGTGGCGGCATGTCCCACGGGTGTATTGCAGCCCTCCACGGATCAGTACGGTGTGCGTCATTTACTGCTTCCGGTGATGGATTTCGAGGCAGGATTCTGCCAGTACGATTGCGTGCGCTGTACAGACGTATGTCCGACAGGAGCATTGCAACCCTTGACTCCGGCCGCAAAGCATCGCACGGTCATTGGCAAAGCCCGCGTGGTGGCCGACCTCTGCCTCACATTCCGGAATACAGCCACTCGCGCCGAACTGACAATATTTCCGGCCTGCGTGCGCAGCTGCCCGGTGCATGCAGTCCGGCTTGTAGAAACAGGCAACGGTCATGTGCCGGAAGTCAACTTTGATACATGTATCGGCTGCGGTCGTTGCGCATGGGTATGCCCCGGAGCCGCCATCGTGATCGAAGGCGAATAAACCCGAGAAGAGATAATTGCAATGGAAGAATATAAAAAGTTTGCTTTTATAAGCTACAGTCATCGCGACCTTGCTACAGCACGATGGCTACAAAAGCGCCTTGAGAGTTTCAAGCTGCCGACCGATATCCACAACGAGATCGAGACTGGTTGCCGCTATCTGCGCCCGGTCTTCCGCGACCAATCGGACCTCAATACCGGAATTCTTACTAACGAGCTGCATCGCAATCTCAAAGAGAGCAAATTTCTGATTCTTTTATGTTCGCGCAACTCTGCACAGTCGCAATGGGTGAGCGAAGAGGCACAAGCCTTTGTGGAAATGGGGCGGCTCGACCGCATCATTCCTGTGATAATACCGGATGGTTCAACTCCAGAGCGGGAGCTTTTCCCGGAATATCTCCGCAATTATTTCAAAGACAATCCGGAATCGGAGTTGCTCGGCGTAAATATCGGAGAGGTCGGGCGCGAGAAAGCGCTTATCCGTGTCGTGTCACGGATGTTGGGAATTGACTTCGATGCCCTTTGGCGTCGACACCTGCGCCAGCGCCGCCTCCGCACGCTCTATGTCACGATGATATCCATTGTAATTCTAAGTATGCTATATCTTTTCGCGGTGCCGGTGAAGCTCAATCTGCGATTTGAAGAGCAATACTCGGCATTGCCTGCGGGCGAAGATATCACAATCAATGTCAACGGAGCTGAATACCGTACTCCACTTGCATCGGGTGAATTACGTAGTGTACGCCTGCCGGGCTATAAGCGTTTCTCTAAAGTGGAGATCATGACTGCCGCCGAGTACTTTGAGACCGTCGATACCATGATCACGCCGGGTCTTGGACTTTCGAGATCCGTTGTGATACCTCTCAGGCGTGATGATACATTTTCGACGTTTGCGGGTACTATTTTTGATCCGGACCTTCGCCCGATTGAAGGTGTAATGGTGGAGGTGGCCGGCTATTCGGCAATCACTGACGGCGACGGCCATTTCGCTATCGTCCTGCCTGTCGAAAAACAGCTCGCCGAACATAGCATCTCGGTGACAAAAGAAGGATATTTGCCCATAATACGCGAAGATGAATCACCAGGTGCAAGCCTCCGATATATATTACATACCAATTAATCTGCACATACTCTTCTAACCTGATGAAAAAACTGATTCTCTCCTTAATAGCAATCGCTACCAGTGTCGGCATTTTCGCCGAAGTCACTGAAAACGGTTCTGTAAAAGAATATCACGGCAAAGAAAACAAGACGGCGCTCCCCGGCGTGGAGCTGATGATCAAAGGCGCACCGTCGACTATCTCGGACGGTGAGGGAAATTTCTCACTGCGTTTCGCCACGCTCAAGGCCGGCGATAAGGTAGACTATACCGAAATATACAAGGATGGATATGTGATTTTCAATAAAGACGCCCTTGACGACTGGCGCATATCCAACAACGGTCGCCCTTTCACAATCATTATGTGTAAGGAAAGTGATTTCCGTGCCTTGAAGAAGAAATTTTACGGAATCATTGAAAAATCATATTACAATGAGTATCTGAAGCAGAAAGAACGGGCCGAGAAATCGATAGCCGACCGCCAGCGGCTCGCGGATGCACTTGATCGTCTCCGGAAAG
>CANSGE010000038.1 GCA_947646295.1 uncultured Bacteroidales bacterium | reverse complement strand
GAAGGTGCGGTAGACGTGATGTATCGACTCCGATATATAGGTAGTCATATCGAAGGGGATACGGTAACTGATGCCTTCGGGAAAATTGGCTGCGATCACGTCCATCTCGCGGCGTATGTTCTCAGCCACTTCCACGGCATTTGCGCCGGGGAGCATATAAATATTGAGCACGGCGGCGTTGCCTCCGTTGATACCGCTCTCAGTGGAGTAGCTCGAAGCTTCCAGCGAGACGCGCGCCACGTCCTTGAGACGTATGATCGAGCCATCGGACTGCGCGCGTATCACAATATCCTCAAATTCCGATACCGACGACAGACGGCCGCGTGCGATGATAGGCATAGTGATGTCGATGCCCTCGGCAGGGGCTTGTCCGAGCGTTCCTGCGGCCGACTCACGGTTCTGGTCCTTGAGTGCGCTCTGCACATCCTGCACGGTGAGGCCGAGATTGGCCAGCTTATCGGGGGCTACCCATATCTGCATTGCGTAGTAACGGCCGCCGACATTGCTCACACCGCCCACCCCGGGGATACGGCGCAGGGGGTCGACGACGTTGAGCGTGGTATAGTTGCTCAGATATACTTCGTCAAATTTAGGGTCATTGGAGAGTATCGTGATGGTCATCAGACGGTTGACAGTCTCTTTTGAGACCGAAATACCATTCTGCACCACTTCGGCGGGGAGGCGCGACTCGGCCTTTTTGACACGATTCTGTATATCCACGGCCGCCAGCTCGGGGTCGGTGTCGGTATCAAATGTTACCATCGCCGAAAAGCCGCCTGTGTTGCTGCTCGACGACGACATATATATCATGCCCGGAGTGCCGTTGAGCTCCTGCTCGATGGGAGTAGCCACGGCCTGGGTCACGGTCATGGCATCGGCACCGGGATACGAGGCCGACACACTCACCACAGGGGGCACTATCTGCGGATACTGGTCGATGGGGAGCAGCATCAGGCCTATCATACCCACCAGCAGGATGATGATGGAGAGTACAATGGAAAATACGGGATGACTGAGGAAGAAATTCTGTTTCATTTCTCCTCCGGTGTTTCAGATTCAGGCTTGACGGGGCGCACCTTTATGCCGTGCGAGAGTTTGTGGAAGCCTTCCACCACGATATGCTCGTCGCGGGCGAGGCCACGCTCCACCACAATGTCATTGCCCACCTCGGGGCCCGTCTCGATGAATCGCTTCTCCACCACACTGTCGGGCCGCACGACATATATATATGCACCGCCTTTTTCGATGACGAGTGATTTGAGCGGCACGGTGATGGCATGCTCGCGCACGTCGAGGAGCACCTTGACCTTTGTAAATTCACCCGGCAGCAGACGGTGCTCGGGATTGGGCATCTCGGCGCGCACCGAGAATGTGCCGGTCTTGGGGTCGACCTGCGGGTCGGCGAAATCGACGAATCCGCGATAGGGATACTCGGCACCGTCGGCGAGTGTGATGGTGACAAACGAATTGACTTTCCGTGTGGAATCCTGCACGCCGAAACTTACGTTGCGCTCCTTGCTGCGCAGATAGTCGAGGGCGGTCATGGAGAAATCGATGCGCACGGTATCGCTCTTCACGATAGTGGCAAGCAGCGACTTGCCGCCGCCCGGGCCTACGAGCGTGCCTATATCGGCCACTCGCTCCGAGATATATCCCGAAATGGGTGATACCACTCGGGTATAGCCCAGGGTGAGCTCGGCCTGGGTAAGGTCAGCCTCGCTTACGATCACCTCGGCATTGGCGCTCTCATATGCGGCCTCGGCGTTGTCGAGGTCGAGCTGCGAAGCGGCATTCTGCTCGTAGAGCGGACGTATGCGCCTCAGGTCGCGCTCGGCCTTCTTGGCTTGCGCGCGTGCCTTGTTGAGCTGTGCGCGTGCTTTCTCGACGTGAGCTTTGTATACGCGGGGGTCAATCACGAAGAGAGTCTGTCCTTTTTCGATATATGCGCCCTCCTTGAAGGCCATGCTCTCCAGATAACCCTCCACGCGGGCATGCACCTCTACAAACTGTTGCGCACGTATGCGCCCGACATATTCGCCATATACATTCACATCGCCCTCGGTGATGTCCTCCACCGAGACTGTGGGAAGGTCTTCCGGAACAGGACGCGGACGGAATATGAAATAGGCGGCCACGGCGAGTGCGGCCACGGCTATGATGACGGTCAATACCAGCTTTTTGTGCCGGGCAATGTTTCCGGCTAAGATTTGCAAGATACGCATATATTCTGTACAAGGATTTTATAATATCAGAGCCCGCGTGAGCGGAAATAGTCGTCGTAGGCCTTGAGCAGGGCCTGCGAGGTGTGCTCCCAGCTGAGCTTGGTGGTGATGCGTTCGCGGCCGATGCGCGACATCTCCTTGCGGCGCTCCTCATCATCGAGCAGCGAGGAGATTTTTTCGGCGAGGTCGGCTGCGTCGTTGCGCCGGGCATAGAGCGAGGCATCCTGCGCTGAATACCGTCCCTCGGTGAGGTCAAACTGCACCACAGGCTTGCCGAGAGCCATGTATTCGAGCACCTTATTCATCGTCGACTTATCGTTCATTTCGTTGTATTCGTCGGGATTGACACATACATCGGCCGTATTGAGATAGTCGAGCATTTTGTCGTCGGGCACGCGTCCGGTAAATTCCACGATGTCGTCGAGCCCCATTTCGCGGCACTTACGGCGCAGGGCCTCGAGGTGCGGACCACCGCCCACGATTCCCCAGAAGATATCGTCGCGGCCTTTTTCGTCGCGCAATATCCGGGCGGCCTCGAGCAGGTACTCGATGCCTTCCTGCTGGCCTATCACTCCGAGATAGCCCACCATATACCGGCGTCCGCGTTTGATTTCGGGCTTGGGGGGCTGTATCTTGAGGCGTTCGAGCCGCGGGCCGCTGCGGAGCACATGCACCTTGTCGGGCGACATGCCGCCGCGTGTGATGGCTATCTTCTTGTAGCTCTCGTTGGTGACGAAGGCAAATGTGCAGTGGTCGTAGGTATGGCGTTCGAGCCAGAGCTGGCTTTTGTAGAAGAGTCCGCTGCGCTTGCCGAATTTGGCTTCGTAGAGCTCGGGGCAGATGTCGTGATGGTCAAAGACGTAGTCGACACCGTATTTCTTGAACCGCTTGGCCACCATATAGATGTCGTCGGGCGGATTGCAGCCGTGTATTACGTGGAAACCGCGCTCGCGACGCACCTTGCGGGCAAGACGGTACTGATTGTAGAGCGCCGAGAAGTACTCGCGGGCATAACCGATAGCTCCGTTGCCCTCGGCGGGGAGGTCGTGACGATAGATGTGTACGCCGTCGAGCAATTCGTACTCGGCGGTATAGCCTTTACCCTTCGGACAGATCACCGACACGGTGTATCCGGCCCGGGCCAGGGTGGTGGCCTCCTGCCATACGCGTGTGTCGAAAGGTACAGGCAGGTTTTCGACTATGATAAGTATTCTTCGATCCATAAGTGTAATTACAATTTAGTCATGGCCACGGTATTGGCGTCGCCACATCCGTATATTCTGATAGCCATCGTTTTAAGTTTTTTTCCGTATGATATAGATATCTCTGTTTCTTCAAGTCGGATCTCGCCGTGCGATGATGTGAGCATGTATCGCCCGTCGATGATGAGGCGCCCGGCAGATCGTTGGGCTGTGAGGCCGGGAGCGAGTATAAATGTCGCGATCCACTCGCAATGGCGGTCGAAACGGTCAGTGACGCACAGCCCGGCGCTGTCGGAGAGCGTGAGACGCCGCGTGTGCCCTACCCCGGAGAGGCCTTCGGTGTGGGCCTCCACAAAGTCGGGGCCGGAGCCTATGAGATATGTCTCGGCCTTGCGCCCCCACAGGAAGGCTCCGCGCATCTCCGATTGCTCCACGCCGTCGATCATCACGGTATTGTGGCGCAGGGTGCTGCGGAAGGCGTTGCGTTCGTCGAGCCGGATATGGTAGATGTATGTGCCGGGGTCCACAAAAAATGGACGTCCGTCGGCAAAAAGCTGGAAGCTGAGCGCGTCGGCGTGGCCGTGGGCAGCTATGGCGCCGAAGCCGAGCGGAGCGTGGTCAAAGCCGGCCATGAGCGAGCCTGAGCGGCTTCTGAGAAAGGTATAGCCCCCTTGCTCAAAGCTGCGCCCGGCGGTGGAATCGTATTCAGGCAGGAGGGCCACGCGGTCAATGTCGCGGGCCGGATACAGCCAGCGCACTGTCGGGCTGACGGTATCAAATGTATCAAACCGCAGCGAGCACTCCAGGGAGGCCAGCTGCAGGATGTAGCGGTAGTAGTCGGACGTACCGGCCGAGAAGTCGAGTATGTGGCCTTCATCGTCGTCGCCGAACGAGCAGTAGACGCCATCAGCCACGCGGCTCGCGGCCACAAAGGTAGCCATGCGGGTCATCATGTCGACCCACTGCCGGGGTACGTCGCGTCCGGCGAGTCGGAGAGCACGCATCAGCAGCAGATAGGCTTCCATCACGAAGGCATGATAGTGGAGCGACATCTCGAGATTGACGCCATCGGGCGAATTTTGCAGCGGCAGCTCGCGGTCGAGCGTCGCGATGGCCAGTGACAACCAGTCTTCGCGCCCGAAGGCAAGACCGCCCATACCGATAGCCAGCATTTCCACGATCAAGTGATTGTTGGCCGACGAAAAGCGGCTGTAATGGTCAAGCAGGTAGCTTATCATGTTGAAGCTGCCCGCACGGAGGTTTTCACGGAGTGGCCCGGCGAGCTCGTCACTGCGCCCACGCTCCAGAAATGCAAGGGTGTACATCCAGGATATAGCGCGGATGGCGATTTCCATCGGCGAGGTCCATGATATGCCGTAAAGAAATGGATTGGCGGCATTCCAATCGTCAAATTCTGTAGCGAGACGGCGCAGTATCTCACGGTCGGCACCTACGGCGTAGGCCTTGGCCATGAGCACAAACTGCCGGTGACGGTTCAGCTCCCAGTTGGTACGTGCATCGCCCACCGCATCGCACTGCTTGTAGCGGAGGTCATAGGCCCACGTGAGCGGCCACTGCTCCTGCGTCTGGAAGCCGGCGTGCCACGCCGTGGCATACTCCGAATAGCTGTAGCCGCCCAAAAGCTTGATGGACACCGACATATCACGCGACGGTGCCTCGGCTACCAGGCCAAGCGCCTTCGCATCGAAAGTCGCATCTGAGAGGCCCTTATATATAGCAGATGTCACCGGACGGCGGTGTTTGTATTTCCTCCGTTCGGTGAGCTGTTTTTTCTTTTGACCAAGCCGCCAGAGTATCTCGCCCGGCGACATTGCCTTCAACCTGTTTAAATACCAATAAAATCTATCAGTCATCAATTAGAAAATCTGAGACCCTTGTGGTCAACATCTGTTTTTTAACCATCTCTAAAACGCTGATTTGGCAAAATCTTTTTCCATTTCAGCATTTTGCGCATCATTTTGATTGATGTTGGCCCATGCGAGGCCTTCGTAGCGGCCTTCATAGTCGAGTTCGTCCCATAGACGCACCAGATCGACGAATATCTTGCCCGGGTATCGTGCCGGGAGGTCCTTGAATTCTTTTTCAGCGTTAGTGACCACTATCACATCCGAGGCAGCCATCACGGCATCAAGGTCGTCGGTGACGAAATGCTGCAGATGCGGGATTTTGCTCATGATGAATTCATGATTGGTACCCGTCAGACGGCTTACCTGCACATTTTTGTCGTAAATGGAGATGGCGCAGCCTTTTCCGAGCAAGGTCTCCACCACATCCACGATAGGACTGCAACGGAGGTCATCGGTACCGGCCTTGAAACTCAGTCCGAGAACGCCTATCTTGCGGCGGCCCTGGGCGAGGATCAGCTCTACGGCGCGGTGACGGTGGGCATCGTTGCTCGATTCGATATGCGATATCACCGGCACATCCACATAATTGTCGGCCGCCAGCGCACGCAGGGCGCGGGTGTCCTTGGGCAGGCATGAGCCCCCGTAAGCAAAGCCGGGCTTGAAGTAATAGGGCGAAATGTTGAGATGGCGGTCGCGGCAGAAGATGTCCATCACCTTATGGCTGTCGATGCCGAGAGTCTTGCAGATGGCGCCCACTTCATTGCCAAACACGATTTTGAGAGCGTGATATGTGTTGTTGACATATTTCATGATCTCGGCCACACGGATATCGGTGGAGATGTATTCGGCGGGGAGTGAGCCGTAGAGCTCGTGCATCACCTCGGCGGCGCGCTGACAATCAGTGCCTACAAGCGTCAGTGGCGGGTTGAGAAAGTCTTTTACCGAGGTGCCTTCACGGAGAAATTCGGGATTCGACACTACGGCGAAGCCTTCGCCTCGCTTTTTGCCTGATGCTTCCTCGATGATAGAGGCCACTTTCTCATTGGTGCCGGGCATCACGGTGGAGCGTATCGCTACAACATGAAATGAGTCCTTGTCGCGCAGCGCCTCACCGATCTGGCGTGCCACACCATATATGTAGCTGAGGTCAAGGTGTCCGTGCCCTGTACCGGGAGTGCCTACTGCTATGAAGCTCACATCTGTGGCAAGCACAGCGCTGCGGGCATCAGTAGTGGCACGCAGACGGCCGCTTTCGTGACCACGGCGGCACAATTCGTCGATATCGCGCTCTATGATGGTGGGACGCCCCGAATTAATCAAATCGACCTTCGTCGTCGAAACATCCACACCGATTACGTCATGTCCGAGTTCGGCAAAACATGCCGAGCCTACGCAACCGACATAACCGAGACCAAATATACTGATTTTCATGAAATATCTTTTTGATTCTTTTTACTAACGTTAATACATTATTAATATTGTATACACAGGGCAAAAAAATGTGCCCCGACACTGCTTCCGACCCTAAACGAACGGGCAACCAGAGCCGCATCACAATAAATTTTTCAAAAATAATTTCAATATTTCTTGCATATGTACATTTTGCATATTATCTTTGCAGTCGAAATCAACCATCAAATATTCATATTATGAAACTGAAATTTCCCCAAATCGTTGCAGATGCGCTTGCCAAAGCTGATTTTCAGCTGGCCGGCGAAGTATATCAAGCCCTCATGGCATATGCCTTCCGAGGCACTGAGCCGCAAAATCTTACTCCGGCAGCCGATGCCATATTCACCCTTGCAAAACAGTTTATAGCTAAAGCCGGCGAGACATCGCCCCGCCGCGTACGAAAAAAGCCCGAGCCAAAACCCGAGCCTGTAGCCACGCACTCATCTGAAAGTGCGTCGGGCGATACACCCGCGCACGTCATTGATCAATCGCCTGCGCCACTCCCCTATCCCACCATCGACGACCCGATGGCCGTGCCTGCGGTGCGCACCACTACTGTGGCCGCATATCCGCCGCCAGCCAACAAACCGCCCAAATCAGCCGAAGCACGCCGCAAGTATGAGCAACGTGTGCGCGACGGCGCCAGACCACACGTCAAAATCCGCCGCCGCGCCGGCAAAATAGCCTTCGCCCTCACCTCTTCTTGATGGCTATCAGCGCAGGCTTGCGGCTGTCGGCCAGGCGGGATGTGAGAAGCATCAGATGATAGTCCGGCGAAAGCCCGACGGTATCGGCTCGTTCGGCAAAGATAAGCACTGTACCCTGCGGTGCGGTATTGGCGCTCTTGGCATCGGGAATACGCACCATGCGGTTGTCGAGATAATAGTTGAGCGAGTATGTCGGAGCTTCAGCACCGCCGACGGTGAATATCTTGTTGGGGCCTGCCACAGAGTCAACAAATTCGGCGATATCCTTACTGCTCAGAGGATTGAGCGCCGCCGGCATGATAGCTCCGCCGTAGCACACGAGCATCGCCCATGCTATGAGCACGCCACCGCCTATATTGCCACGCGGATGCGCCTGCATCAGCCAGCCGATGGCAGCCATAGGCGGCACGGCCAGCAAGGGCCATACCCACCATCCGACTGCCGTGAATGAAAAGCCTCCCACCGGCACAAAGATCGTGGCTACAAGCACACATGGCAGTGCGATGGCAAGAATCGCGAGCACGCGGGTGTAAGCACTGTTGATGCGCGTTTCATACAATCCCTCAGCCATGGAAGCCACAGCGTAGGCCATGAATGGATAGGCCGGCAGAAGGTATACGCTGCGCTTACTCGACGGGATACAATAGAAGCCTATCACCACCAGGATAGCTGTGAGTGCCAGGATGCCGCCCGGCTTGAATGGCTGCGACACCATGCGGCGCAATGCGCTGACGGCCATGAGCACCAGCACAGTCCAGGGCAGCATGCCCACAATGACGGTCACAAAATTGTACCAGAACGGTTTGACATGGCTTTCATAGCTCATCGTACCGGTAAGACGGCCGAAATTTTCCTCCCAGGCCAACTGCAGGAAACGCTCGCCACCGTCGAGCCACGCATTATAATACCATATGGCCGGCACAATACACGAGGCAAAGCACAGCGCTGCCATGCGCCCGAGCGTGGGGAAGAAGCGGTCGCCGCGGAACACGAAATAGAAGCCCATCACAAGGCAGGGCAGAAAGGCTCCTATAGGACCTTTGGTGAGCACGGCTGCCGTGAGCAGGACGGTGGATACGGCATAGCGCCAGAAGTTGTCGTGCCCCTTGTGCTGCCGCACCTCGAAGAGCAGATACATCGCGCCTACCATACAGGCCGTCAGCACCATATCGACACGGCAGGCCATGGCGGCACGGTAAAATTCAAATGACGTGGCGGTGATCAGCGACATGAACAGGGCAAATTGCTCGCCCCGCAACTTGCGCGCCCAGCTATAGCCGGCCATCACTACAGCGATGGCCGACAGGGCCGAGGGCAGCCGCGAGATAAACTCGTTGACCACGCCGCCGTTGAGCAGCCATGCCAGGCATGCTATCAGCCATGCCAGGAAAGGCGGTTTGTATGGAATGTCCGACCCGCAGCTCACCGGCAATATCCAGTCGCCGCTCTGAAGCATCGACATAGCTACGACGGCCTCGCGTGGCTCGCCTTTACTATAAAATAATGTCTCGCCGAGCCATGGTATCCACAAGATCACCAGAGCAACAAATAATACGAAGGCTGAGCTGAAATATATCGGTCGTTTCATAATGTGATGTATCAATGTGAGGCAATATTGGTGGGAATCGGGCCGTGGGCTGCGATGGCGGTGCGTCAATCCATATCGAGCTTGTCGTCACAAGCCGCCTGGGCATGGAGCATATACTCGGATAGCGCGTCGTTGGTGCACATGATTTCGTGCAGGTGCATCTTGTAGGCATCCATATCATCGATATGGTGGCGCGCCACGCCTGACTCCTCGGCAGCCATGATCACGGCAGGTGCCACGCAGGTGAGCAGGCGGCGGTCAAATGGCTTGGGCAGGATGTACTCACGGCTGAATTCTATATGCTCGCGTCCATATGAGTGGGCGAGATCGTCGGGCACAGGATCATGGGCCAAAGCGGCGATGGCGCGCGCAGCCGCCACCTTCATTGACTCGTTGATAGCTGTGGCACGGCAGTCGAGCGCGCCGCGGAATATGTAGGGGAATCCGAGCACATTGTTGATCTGGTTGGGATAGTCGGAGCGGCCGGTACCCATGATGAGGTCATCGCGCGTAGCCATGGCGGTGTCATAGGCAATCTCAGGGTCGGGATTGGCCAATGCGAATACGATAGGCCGTGGAGCCATGGTGAGCAGCATGGCCGGCGTGAGGACGTTGGCCACCGAAAGGCCGAGGAAAATATCGGCACCCACAACAGCCTGCGCCAGTGTCTTGATATCGCGGCGCTTGGTAGCGAAGGGGCGTTTGTATTTATTCAGGTCATGACGCTCGGTAGTGATCACACCCTTGCTGTCACACATTATTATATTCTCTTTTTTCATCCCGAGAGCCATGTAGAGCTTCGTGCAGGCCATGGCTGCCGCTCCGGCACCGTTGACCACCATGCGCACCTCCGATATATTCTTGGCCTGTAGCTCGAGAGCGTTGAGCAGGGCTGCGGCAGAGATGATGGCCGTGCCGTGCTGGTCGTCGTGCATTACGGGGATGTCGCAGTGGCTGCGCAGGCGTTCCTCGATCTCAAAGCACTCGGGGGCCTTGATATCTTCCAGATTGATGCCTCCGAATGTAGGAGTGAGCGCCGATACGATGTCCACGAAACGGTCGGGGTTGGTCTCGTCGATTTCGATATCGTACGAATCGATACCTGCGAAGATTTTGAAAAGAAGCGATTTGCCCTCCATCACAGGCTTGGCGGCCTCCGGGCCGATGTCGCCCAGGCCCAGCACAGCAGTGCCATTGGAGATCACGGCCACGAGATTACCGCGGTTGGTATAGTCGAATGCCTTCACGGCATTGTCGCGTATCTCGAGGCATGGATATGCCACGCCGGGTGAATAAGCCAGCGAAAGGTCTTCCGGGGTCGTATAGGGTTTGGTAGGTACTACTTCAATCTTGCCGGGCGTCGGATAGTGATGATAGTCGAGCGCCTCTTTTTTTAAATCTTTATTCATTGTACTTATATGCTTTGAAGAGTCAATTTTAATACCTTTTAAAACATTCAGCGAAACGTTTGGTTTAGTTTTTATCCACAAAAGTACACATTTATATTGAGAATTTGATTAATATAAATAGAATTTGATTAACTTTGCGGAAAACAATCTAACAATCTTTGCCATGCTTGAAATAAGCGAACTTTTCAATGCCGCCGCCGTGCTCAAGGATGTAGCGCGCCCGACTGCCGTCATCCCTGCCTCGAAACTCGAGACCGACTGCCAGTTGTATCTCAAGACTGAGAATCTTCAGCTCACCGGCTCGTTCAAGCTCCGCGGCGCTTACTATAAGATATCACAGCTCTCCGATGAGGAGAAGAAACGCGGCGTGATCGCGTGCTCCGCAGGCAATCACGCGCAAGGCGTGGCGCTCGGCGCCACCCACAATGGCATCAAGGCCCTCATCTGTCTGCCCGCCGGCGCTCCCATCTCAAAGGTGGAGGCCACCAAGGGATATGGCGCTGAGGTATGCCTCGTGCCCGGTGTTTACGACGACGCCTATGCCAAAGCCGTGGAGCTGCGCGACAAGCACGGCTACACATTTGTGCATCCCTTTGACGATCCCAAAGTGATAGCCGGACAAGGCACCATAGGCCTTGAAATCCTCGAACAGCTTCCCGAAGTGGAAGCCGTCGTAGTGCCCATCGGCGGAGGCGGACTCATCGCAGGCGTGGCATTCGCCATCAAGACCCTGCGCCCCGACGTCAAAGTGTACGGCGTGCAGGCCGCCGGCGCACCGAGCATGTACGAATCTGTCAAAAAAGGCGAGATCTGCCACCTCAACAATGTATCGACCATCGCCGACGGCATCGCCGTAAAGCAGCCCGGCGATCTCACATACGAGCTTTGCCGGAAATATGTCGACGAAGTCGTCACCGTCAACGACGATGAGACCGCGGCAGCAATCCTGGCTCTGATGGAAAAACAGAAAGTGGTGGCCGAAGGCGCCGGCGCCGTGGCCGTGGCAGCCGTGATGTTCGATAAGCTTCCGGTCAAAGGCAAGAAAGTCGTGGCGGTGGTTTCCGGCGGAAACATCGATGTCAATACGCTCAACCGCGTCATCAACCGCGGCCTCACAAAGAGCGGACGCAAATACACATTCATCATCGACCTCTACGACAAACCCGGACAGCTCGCCGGCGTAATGAATGTGATAGCCCAGCAGGGCGGCAACGTCATTTCTGTCACTCACGAGCGCATCAATACCACTACTGAAATCAACGGGTGCAGCATACGCCTCGAACTCGAGACCCGCGACCAGGCCCATATCGACACCATCCGCCAGGCTCTGCTCGATGCAGGCTTCCACGTCACCAACTGATGCGTATCCTCAATACACTGAAAAAAGTCACCGCGCCACTGCGTTATGCCGTGGCGCGGCGGCGTTTACGCAACCGCGACGTATCCATCATAGCCAACAACTGCTGGGGCGGATTCATGTACCGCTACATGAAGATACCGTTCAACAGCCCCTTCGTGGGTCTCTTCATCATGGCGCCCGACTACCTCGACCTGCTCGAGCACCCCGAGATGCTCCGGCGCGAGCTGCATTTCATCGACCGCGGCGCCTCGCGCTACCCCGACACTGTCAAAGCGCAGACAGCCGCCTACCCCATCGCCACGCTCGGCGAAGGCGGCCCCGAAATACACTTCCTGCATTTTCCCGACGCCGAGACAGCCCGCGACAAATGGATGCGCCGCATGCGTCGCGTGGATTTCGACAACGCCATCATCTACTTTCATGACGGCGACGGCTTCACACCCGATATGCTGCCACGCTTCGATGCGCTGCCCTACCGCGAGAAGGTCTTTTTCAGCGCGCGCCGCTGGCCCGGCTCCCCGGCGGCGGTGTATCTGCCCGAATTCGCCGGCGAGCCCCGGGTAGGACGATTATGGAAATTCTCCGACCTGCACTGGAATTTTGCAGCTGCGGCCAACCGCCTGATGGAGCGGTAGATACGGCACGACAGGAAAAGTTTGCGGAGCGATATTTTGCATATTCCAAAATAAAAACGTAACTTTGCACCTCGAAATCAATTGATCAATAAATAAGAAAATGAAAAGAACGTTCCAACCCTCAAACCGCAAGCGCGTCAACAAGCACGGATTCCGTGAACGCATGTCGACCCCCGAAGGCCGCAAAGTGCTTGCACGCCGTCGCGCCAAAGGCCGCGCTCGTCTTACCGTTTCCTGCTCAATCGCTTCTAAGTAAGCATCACTGATAGGAATCAGCAACGGGTCCTCGAAATCGGGGACCCGTTGCCGTTTTTTATATCCGCCGGACAACCCGTATCCGACAAAGATTTACACGTTTAAATGTTTGGCCGTTTGCCAAAAAAAACGTACCTTTGTATGCAAAAAACAATATAATCCCATCATGGCAGAAGTAACAGAAAATTACGACGCTAATAAAATCCAAGTCCTCGAAGGCCTCGAAGCCGTGCGCAAGCGCCCGGCAATGTATATCGGCGATATATCCGCCAAAGGCCTGCATCATCTCGTTTACGAAGTTGTAGACAATTCAATTGACGAAGCCCTCGCCGGCTACGCCAAAAACATATCAGTGACCATCAATCCCGACAATTCGATCACAGTGGTCGACGATGGCCGTGGCATCCCCGTGGACATGCACGAAAAAGAGCACAAAAGCGCGCTCGAAGTCGTGCTCACCGTGCTGCACGCGGGCGGCAAGTTTGACAAAGGCTCATATAAGGTATCCGGCGGTCTGCACGGCGTAGGCGTATCGTGCGTCAACGCCCTCTCGACATACCTCCGCGCCGAAGTGCGCCGCAACGGCAAGGTATACGTGCAGGAATACTCCTGCGGACACCCCACATCCGACCTCCGCATCGAGGGCGAGAGCACCCACACCGGCACCACTATCACCTTCAAGCCTGACGCATCGATATTCACCGTCACCGAATACGACTACCAGACACTGGCCAACCGTCTGCGCGACCTCGCATTCCTCAACGCCGGCATCACCCTCTCTCTCACCGACCTGCGCAACGTCGACTCCGAAGGCCACCCCATGAGCGAGACATTCTACTCCAGCAACGGCCTGCGCGAGTTTGTGGAATATATCGACTCCAACAAAGACTCTCTCATCGGCGATGTCATACACCTCAATACCGAAAAGGGCGGCACTCCCGTGGAAGTGGCTCTCACCTACAACAGCTCCTACAACGAAAACATCTACTCTTTCGTAAATAACATCAACACTATCGAAGGCGGCACCCACCTCACAGGCTTCCGCCGCGGCCTCACCATGACCCTCAAAAAATACGCCGAAGACAACAACCTGCTCAAAAACGCCAAGGTGGAAATCTCCAGCGACGACTTCCGCGAGGGCCTTACAGCCGTCATCTCGGTAAAGGTGCTCGAGCCGCAGTTTGAGGGACAGACCAAGACCAAGCTCGGCAACAACGAAGTGATGGGCGCCGTGCAAGTGGCCGTATCCGACGCACTCAAGATATACCTCGAGGAACATCCCAAGCAGGCACGTGCCATAGTGGACAAAGTGGTGCTCGCCGCCCAGGCCCGCCAGGCAGCCCGCAACGCCCGCGATAAAATCCTCCGCAAATCGCCCCTCTGGAGCGGCGGCCTCCCCGGCAAACTCGCCGACTGCTCAAGCCGCAACGCCGACGAATGCGAGATATTCCTCGTCGAAGGTGACTCGGCGGGCGGTACCGCAAAGAAGGGCCGCAACCGCCAGTTCCAGGCCATCCTCCCGCTGCGAGGCAAAATCCTCAACGTCGAGAAGGCCATGGAACATAAGATCCTCGAAAACGAAGAAATCCGCAACCTCTTCCGCGCGCTCCGCGTGACCATCGGCACCGAAGACGACAAGATGGCCATCAATATCTCCAAGCTCGCATATCACAAGATCATCATCATGACCGATGCCGACGTCGACGGCGCCCACATCGCCACCCTGCTGATGA
>CANSGE010000037.1 GCA_947646295.1 uncultured Bacteroidales bacterium | reverse complement strand
TGAGCAACGCAGGCATCTGCTCACGCCGCGAAGCCGACGAATTCATCCAGCAGGGCCTCGTGAAAGTCAACGGCCAGGTAGTGACCGAACTCGGCACAAAAATCTGCCACAGCGATGTCGTGGAATACGATGAAAAGGTAGTGGCTCTCGAAAGCAAATGCTACATTCTGCTCAATAAGCCCAAAGATTGCGTGACCACCTGCGAAGACCCCAATGACCGCACCACAGTCATGGACCTCGTCAAAGGCGCATGCACCGAACGCATCTACCCCGTAGGACGTCTTGACCGCAACACCACCGGTGTGCTCCTGCTCACCAACGACGGCGATCTCGCATCAAAGCTCACTCACCCCAAATACGTCAAGAAAAAAATCTACCACGTATGGTGCGACAAAGACATCTCCGAAGACGATATGCAGCGTATCGCCGACGGCATTGAGCTCGAAGACGGCCCCATCCACGCCGATGCAATCTCCTACGCCACCGAAACTGACCGCAATCAGGCCGGCATCGAAATTCACTCCGGACGCAACCGCATCGTACGCCGTATTTTCGAAAGCCTCGGATACCACGTCACCAAGCTCGACCGCGTATACTTCGCCGGACTTACAAAGAAAAATCTCCCCCGCGGACGTTGGCGCTACCTGACTCAGGAAGAAGTCAACCACCTCAAGATGGGAGCATTCGAATAAACCGATACCCGAAATGAAAAGAACAAAAATAGCCTCATTGATGCAAGCCCCCGCGCAAGGTCAGGAAGTGGACGTGCGCGGATGGGTGCGCACCCGCCGCGGCAATAAATATGTGCAGTTCGTCGCACTCAACGATGGCAGCACCATCAAGAACCTCCAGATTGTCTTCGACATGAACCGCTTCACCGACGAGCAGCTCAAGCCCGTCACCACCGGAGCCTCGATACATGTCACAGGCAAGCTCGTTGAGTCGATGGGCAAAGGCCAGACCTGCGAGGTGCAGGCTGATACTCTCGAGATATACGGCACTGCCGATCCCGAGACATATCCCCTGCAGAAAAAGGGCCACACCCTCGAATTCCTCCGCGAGAAAGCACACCTGCGTCCCCGCACCAATACCTTTGGCGCCATACTGCGTGTGCGCAGTGCCCTGGCATTTGCAATACATAAATTCTTCAACGAAAAAGGATTTTTCTACCTCCACACCCCGCTCATCACCTCAAGCGACTGCGAAGGTGCCGGAGCTATGTTCCAGGTCACAACTCTCCCGCTCAACGACCTTCCCCGCACTGAGGACGGCGCCATCGACTATTCACAGGACTTCTTCGGTAAACCTGCCGCTCTCACCGTCAGCGGACAGCTCGAAGGTGAGCTCGGAGCCACGGCTATCGGCGAAATCTATACCTTCGGCCCAACTTTCCGCGCTGAGAACTCCAATACTCAGCGTCACCTCTCGGAATTCTGGATGATCGAGCCGGAGATGGCATTCTATGACATCACCGACAATATGGACCTGGCCGAGGAATTTGTGAAATACTGCATCCGCTACGTGCTCGACCACTGCCGCGATGACATCGACTTCCTCGCCGAACATTTCGACAAGGGCCTCGTGGAACGCCTCGAATTCGTGCTCCACAACGACTTCGTGCGCCTCACATACACCGAAGGCGTAAAAATCCTCGAAGAATCCGGACACAAATTCGAATTCCCCGTAAGCTGGGGCATCGACCTCCAGAGCGAACACGAGCGCTACCTCGTGGAACAGCACTTCAAGAAGCCCGTCATACTCACCGACTATCCCAAGGACATCAAGGCATTCTACATGAAGCAGAATGAAGATGGACGCACCGTCCGCGCGATGGACATCCTCTTCCCGCAGATCGGCGAGATCATCGGCGGCAGCGAGCGCGAGGCCGACCTCGACAAGCTCCAGGCCCGTATCGACGAGCTCAATATCCCCATGAAGGATATGTGGTGGTATCTCGATACCCGCCGCTTCGGCACTGTGCCTCACTCAGGCTTCGGTCTCGGGTTCGAGCGCCTGCTCCTCTTCTGCACCGGTATGACAAACATCCGCGATGTCATACCATTCCCGCGCACTCCCAAAAACTGCGAATTCTAAATTATTACATACATCAGAATAGCGATAGGGCGCTCATGTGCTTTATCGCTATTTTTCCACAAAACGTATTATGTTCTCAAGCTCTTCTTATGATAGCCTGTACGGACTGATCGGTTATCCGCTCGGGCACTCGTTCTCGCAGGATTTTTTCAATAAAAAATTCGCCGCTGAGCATATCAATGCCCGGTATATCAACTTTGAGATACCGGAGATCGAACAGATTGTCAACGTCGTGGAGTCGAATCCTTCACTCAAGGGATTCAATGTCACCATACCGTACAAGGAGAAGATAATCGAATATCTGGATGCAATCGACCGCGAGGCCGAGGCAATCGGAGCGGTCAATGTAGTAAAGATATTCCGCCAGCCCGACGGAAGCCTCTCTTTCAAGGGATACAACAGTGACGCGATAGGTTTCGGCGATTCGATCAAACCTCTGCTCAACCCCGCCATTCACAAAAGAGCTCTCGTACTCGGCACCGGAGGCGCCTCCAAAGCCATCGTGCACGCGCTTGATAAACTCGGCGTCCAAAGCACTCTCGTATCGCGCACCGCACGCCGCGGAGTAATCACTTACGCCGACCTCACTCCCGAGACCATGGCCGAGCATACCGTTGTGGTCAACACCACCCCGCTGGGTATGTATCCCGACGTCGACTCCTGCCCCGATATCCCCTACTCTGCCCTCACGCCCGACCATATCTGCTACGATCTCCTTTACAATCCCGATACAACTCTTTTCATGAAAAAGTCAGCCGATGCGGGAGCTACCGTGAAAAACGGCCTCGAGATGCTCCTCCTTCAGGCATTCGTCTCATGGAATATATGGAATAAAAACGCATCTAAATGAAATCGCTTTCTAAAGTTATCTACATCCTGCTCATCGCTCTCATCATTTTCCCGATGCCAGTCATAGGGCTGCCGAATGTGACTGCTCCCATTGCGCTGCTTGCAGGCCTGGTCTTCGCCTTCTCATGCGAAAACCCTTACCCCAAATTCAACAAAAAGACATCCAAATACCTTCTTCAGGTAGCCGTAGTGTGTCTCGGATTCAATATGAACGTCCAGGAGTCGCTCCGCTCCGGCGCCGAGGGTATGATGTTCACCGTAGTATCAGTCATCGGCGTGATGGTATTGGGTGTGATGCTCGGATATTGGCTGCACATCAACCGCAAGACGGCCTATCTTATCTCATCCGGCACAGCCATCTGCGGCGGATCAGCCATCGCCGCGGTAGGCCCTGTGGTAAAAGCTGATACTGATGAGATGGCCGTTTCGCTCGGAGTCATTTTCATACTCAACTCGATAGCTCTTTTCATATTCCCGCCCATCGGCCACATGCTCGATATGTCGCAGACACAGTTCGGCACATGGGCTGCCATCGCCATACACGACACGTCTTCAGTGGTAGGTGCGGGCGAGGTCTACGGAGAGCTTGCTTTGCAGACAGCCACACTCATCAAACTCACCCGTGCTCTGTGGATCATCCCCCTGGCTCTGGCTACCATGTTTATTTTCCGCGACAAGACAGGCAAGATATCCATTCCATGGTTTATCTTCCTCTTCGTCCTGGCCATGATTGCCAACACTTATCTGCCGCTTCCCGAGTGGTTTACCTCCACTATGGTGTGGATCGCACGCCGCGGTATGGTCGTGACCCTCTTCATGATCGGCGCATCGCTTTCGCTCAAGATGATACGCAATGTCGGCATCAAGCCCCTGCTGCTCGCCGTCGCTTTGTGGATCGTAATCAGTATTTCAAGCCTTTTAGTTGTACAGAACACCATCGTATAACGGACTCTCCCGATGGCCGGCACTGCCTTTGGCAGTCGGCATGGCTTCGGGTATCATGCTCGCTCTCGCCGGCTGCCACTGGATGTATGTCACATTCATGGCAGCCGGCGGCGTTATTGCGGTTGGGCTGCGCCGACAGCTTCCCGCCTTGGCCCTCATAGGGATCGCGCTCGGATGGATTGCCGCTGTTTTAGCCACCCCGACACCCGCTCCGCAAAGAATTTTCGACGGTAATCCACGTTTCTTCTACGGCCGGACACTCTCAGCAGTCGATCACGCCGACCTTACATCGGCCATCATACAGGTCGACTCCATAGGCAATGGCCGACGTAGCACTTCAGTCGAGCCTTTCAGAATGCAGTTGTATTTCCGCCGCGACCGCATCGACCTCCCCGCCGGCAGCACTATCCGGGTAGAAGCAATCCCCGAACGCTCCGGTGGCACCCTGTCGCTCCCCTACACTCCCGACTTCAGCATGAGCCTGCTCGCCGATGGCATCGTCGCTGAGGCCTTTGCCGTGGCCGACTCCATCAACATCACCGGCACCCGGCACTCCCTCTCCACATACATGGCCGCCCGGCGCGCCGCCCTCATCCGCACGCTTGACCATCCGGAGATATCCAATGACACATACGGTATCCTCACGGCTCTCTTTGCTGCCGACCGCAGCCGTCTGTCGGCCGACATCACCTCTGATTTCCGCGACGCCGGCATAGCGCATACGCTCGCGTTAAGTGGCTTTCACCTCAGTTTCATCATAGCGCTAGCCTCACTGCTCCTCTATCCGCTCCGTATCGTTCCGCGGCTGCGGCGGCTGCGGCTCGCTCTTACAGTGTGCGCCGCATGGCTGTTCGTCATCTTCACCGGCTGCGGCGATTCACTGGTCCGGGCAGCCATCATGTTCTCAATATTCATGCTCGGCCGCATCGTCGGCCGCCAATCCTCAGCCCTCAACAGCCTCTGTCTCGCCGCCGTGCTGATTCTGGCCATCTCTCCATTTTCACTGTATTCGGTAGGCTTCCAGCTCTCCTTCGCCGCCGTGGCCGGCATACTCACATTCGGCCGTCTGCTCAATCCCGTCAATCCTCGCCGACGCCTTCATTTCCGGGTGATGCAGCTCTTTTGCGCCACTCTCGGTGCAATAGCAGGTACAGCCTTGATCACAATATTCTATTTCCACTCGTTTCCGCTCAATTTCATTCCGGCCAACGTCGCACTCGTATTCGCGCTCCCTATACTGATGATCAGTGGTATCACCATCGTCATTTTCGGCGCATGGGACATCTATTTCACCTTGCCGGCCGCCATAGCCGATGCCGCAACCGGCTTCCTTGCCGCCACAGCCCGCACCTTCGCCACCCCGGCAGCCTCGCTCTTCCTGAGCCGCACAGCGTTGACAGCCCTGCTCTTCCTCACAGCTATCGCAGCTATCGCACTGATGCGACGGAGCCGGCGATCGGTCATCATATTCATCCTCGCGTTGCCGGTATGCTCTGCGGTCGCTCTCCTATCGGCCGACGATATCCCGGCTGTCGAAGCCTTCCTGCTGTCGTCGCGCGGAGGCACCACAATAGTCGTGCGCAGCGGCCCGGAGGCACGCGCCATCCACCTGTGCGACTCTACTCGCCTCGTCCAATCCCGCATGCGCCTCGCAGCAGCGGGCTCCTCCTACATGGCATCGCGCTCTATCGACACCATCCCCGACGCATCGCCAGGCCTGCGGCTCCCGCCATTCAGCCGCAGCAGCGGGCTCCTCGCCATGGGCTCACGCATCTGGGCCATCCCCTGCGGCGAACCCGACAGCACCGATGCACAGGTCGGGGCAGCCATTGTCACACGTCTTTACAAGGGCGATATCGCATCACTCGTCAGGAGGCTGCACCCCGACACCGTATACATAGGCCGCGATGTTAACCTCCGCCGCGCACGCCTTCTGGCAGCCGAAGCTGATTCGCTCGGAGTGGTCACAGTAGATCTGCGCGGACAAAAAAATACCCTGCGTATCTACTGACACGCAGGGCATATATCTTTGTCGTACCTATTATTTGGTTGCTGCAGGACGCAGGTCGTAGCTGGCGATCGCGAGGGTGAAGCCCCAGTAAATAAAGGCGATTGAGGTAAGGAACGATACCATCATCATATCTGATACCCAACCTGCTTCGAGGAAGAAGAATCCGATGAGACAGAGCAGGATGCCATTGATGATACCTACCCACCAGTAGCGGTTTCCACGGCGGTAGCTGCTGCCTACAAGCGCTTCAATACCCCAGAAGATGAAGATGAACGCAAGGAAGTAGGGGAACACAGCTTCTGAAAGAACGATGGAACGCACAAGCATAAAGCCGATGAAAATATCTATCACACCGCCGGCGAGCCACCAGCCCCAGGCTTTGGCATGATGCGGACCGGATGCCACGCAAAGCTGGACGATACCGGTCAGGATGAGCAACCAGCCGAAGATCTGTGATGCAATAGCGTATCCTGCTTCGGGCCAGAACCAGTAAGCAAAACCGGCGATGACCATCAGAATACCGACAACCAAGACTACCCACCATCCGCGGGTCTGTCCTAAATAAGATACATTAAAGGTTTTCATAATGGATATTGTTTAGATGAATATTTTTGTTTTATGTTTTTCAGTAACCGTTTAAGTTATTTTTGATAATATAACAATGCGAAAACGCAATTGGTTGGCTCTCACAAAAAAAATAAGTACCTTTGCACACATTTTTGAAGCTCCATGCCGAGCTTGCCACATGCCATGACATATCCCGAAAATATCGAACATAAAATAGGCTTCGACACCGTGCGCCGCATGGTGGCAGCTTTCTGCTCGTCGCCCCTGGGCGCACGCCGCGTCGACGAAATGGCCTTCAGCACTTCTTACGATGAAGTACGCATCCTGCTCGACCGCACCGACGAGATGAAACGCATCCTTGAGAGCGGCGAGGGCTTCCCCTCCGGAGGAATCCGCGACATCACGGAGCGCCTCAAGGCAATCCGCCCGGACGGCACATATCTTACAGCCGCCGAATTGGTCGACCTGCAGGTTTCCATCGCCTCGATGGCCGCCATTGCATCTTTCTTCGCAGCCCACCGCGACGATGAAGGCATCTCCCAATTCCCCGCCCTTGATGAAGTGGCCTCACGCCTCGGGGCGTTTCCTCTTCTGGCTGCCGCCATCGACCGCATAGTCGACCGCTGGGGCAACATCAAGGACAATGCTTCGCCCGAATTGGCCGCCATACGTTCACGCCTCAATTCAATGGCAGGCACAATCAACTCCGTCATGCGCCGCGTCATTTCTGCCGCCGTGCGCGACGGGGTGATCGAACCCGACACCACTCCCACCGTCCGCGACGGGCGCCTCGTGCTCCCCGTCGCACCGATGCACAAACGCAAGGTGCAGGGCATCGTGCACGATGAATCAGCCTCGGGCAAAACCGTATTCATCGAACCGGCCGAGGTCGTGGAAGCCAACAACCGCCTGCGCGAGCTCCAGATAGAGGAACACCGCGAGCAAGTACGCATACTCGTCGCCACTGCCTCGCAGCTCCGCCCGCACATCCCCACCCTGCTCGATTCATTCGATATCCTGGCTGACTTCGACTTCATCAACGCCAAGGCCCGCTTCGCCATCGACACCGAAGCATGCATGCCCCATCTCGTCTCCGGACCACAGATGGAATGGTACCACGCCTGCCATCCTGTGCTACGCCATAGCCTGCTCAGCCAGGGAAAGGAAGTCGTGCCGCTCGACATCACCCTCACCCCCGAGCATCGCATACTCGTGATTTCCGGCCCGAATGCCGGCGGCAAGTCTGTCACACTCAAGACGGTAGCCATCGTACAGTACATGCTGCAATGCGGCCTCCTGCCCCCGGTATATGACAACTCGCACTTCGGCATTTTTGACGACATTTTCATCGATATCGGCGATGACCAGTCCATCGAGGACGACCTCAGCACCTACTCATCGCATCTGCGCAATATGAAATATTTCCTCACGCGCGGATCGGCCGGATCACTTATCCTCATCGACGAATTTGGCAGCGGCACCGAGCCCCAGATCGGCGGCGCCATCGCGCAGGCTCTCCTTGCCGACTTCAATGCCAAAGGGTACTGGGGCGTGGTCACCACACACTTCCAGAATCTGAAGAAATTCGCAGAAGAGACTCCAGGGCTCGTCAACGGCTCGATGCTCTACGACCGTCAGGCCATGCGTCCGCTCTTCGCCCTCGCCATCGGCCATCCCGGCAGCTCATTCGCCATAGAGATTGCCCGCAAGACAGGACTCCCCGAGAGCATCATATCCGCCGCAGCTGATATCGTCGGTTCAGATTACGTCAATCTCGACAAATACCTCCTCGACATCGCCCGCGACCGCCGCTATTGGGAAAACAAGCGCCGCGACATCCGCGAAAAGGAGAAACGCGTCGAGCAGGTACTCGAACGCTATCAGGACGACGCCGAAGCCTTGCGCCGACGCCGCAACGAAATCATTGGCGAAGCGCGCGAGGAAGCCCGCAAAATCCTCGAAGGCTCCAATGCAGCCATCGAGCGCACCATCCACGATATCCGGCGCGCCCAGGCCGACCGCGAGCAGACACTCGAGGCACGCCGCCGCCTGGCCGAGGAACGCTCATCACTCCTCTCAGCCGAGACTGCCGAGCATCCCGCTCTCGCAAAGACGCCAAAACCGCGCCACGCCAAGAAAGCGCCCAAGACTCCGGTCACACCCGATGCCCTCCGGCCAATCGCCGCAGGCGATTTCGTATTGCTCGACGGAGCCGGCACGCCCGGGCAGGTGCAGGAAATCCGCGGCAAGAACGCCGTCGTGATCTTCGGCCAGCTCCACACCACCGTCAAGCTCGACCGTCTGCGCCACACCATCCGCAAGCCTTCGTCGGGTGCGGCCAAGACCACCACTGTGGTAAGCACCGCCACCACTGAGCAAAGCCGTGAGCGCCAGCTCAACTTCAAGACCGAGATTGACCTCCGCGGCTTCCGTGTCGACGAAGCCCTGCAGGCCGTCACATACTTCATCGACGATGCTATACAATTCAATGCCGGACGCGTGCGCATACTGCACGGCACAGGTACCGGCGCGCTGCGCCAGAGCATCCGCCAGTATCTCGACACCGTCCCCCAGGTACGCCACTACGCCGACGAAGACGTACGTTTCGGCGGAGCCGGAATCACTGTAGTCGAATTTTAGCATCCAACTTGCGTATCTTGCTGCGAAGATGTAATTTTGCAGTCGCAAAAATGTGACATTCATGACTGAAAAGCTTGATTCGCGCGGATTACTATTCCGCTTATTCTGGACATTCGTCAAAATCGGAGCATTTACATTCGGTGGTGGCTGGGCTATGATTTCCATCATTCAGCGCGAAGTCGTTGAAAAAAATCATTGGATCGAAAAAGAAGAATTTCTCGACCTGCTCGCCCTCACCCAATCACTCCCCGGCATCCTGGCCGTAAACATTTCAGTAGCCGTTGGTGATAAGCTCCGGGGCATGCGCGGCAGCATAGTCTCCGCCCTCGGCACCATTCTGCCTTGTTTTCTCATCATCCTTACGGTGGCGATATTCCTCACCCCCGACCTCATCACCCACAATCCTGTGATATCAGCCATCTTCAAGGGCATCCGCCCCGCAGTGGTCGCTCTGATCGTGGCTCCGGTCATCACATCGGGACGGGCAGCCAAAATCGGCTGGAAAACGGTATGGATTCCTATCGTGGTAGCTTTCATGATCTGGAGCAAGATACCTTATCTCTCCAATCCCATCCTGTACATATGCCTCGGCGGACTCATCGGCTGGCTACAGCTGCGCAATTGCCGCCGGCGTCTTGACAAACAGAAAGGAGGTGCGGCATGAGCATATACCTCAAACTCATCTGGAGCTACCTCAAAATAGGATTCTTCGGTTTCGGCGGCGGATACGCGATGCTTGCCCTTATCGAAAATGAAATTGTAAGCCCCGGATGGATCACCGAAAAGATGTTCACTGACATCGTGGCCATCTCGCAGATGACTCCCGGCCCCATCGGCATCAATTCCGCCACATACATCGGATACGTGGCACCCATGCACGCCATCGAGGGCGGCTCTCCGCTCTGGGGTATACTCGGCTCCATCATATGCACACTCGTAGTGGTGATACCGTCGTGTTTTGTAGTGCGCTACCCCCGACAATTAGTTAGCCCCCACCCCCACAGCGAGGTTATCGAAGGCATCTTCCGCGGGCTGCGCCCCGTAGTGATAGGATTGATTGCATCGGCAGCCCTGATATTGATGAACAGCGAGAATTTCGGCTCTACCGACCATGATATATTTCTCAGCATAGCTATTGCCGTCGCCGCACTTGCCGTCAATCTATTTACAAAAATTCATCCGATATGGATCATCTGCGCCGCCGGTCTCCTCGGATACATCTGTTTTTAAACAACCTCTAAGTTATGAGCGAATATCAGGAAATCACCGAATGGATGTTCGGCCAGATACCAATGTTCCAGAACGTCGGGGCCGACGCATACAAGCCCGGACTCGACACAATGCGCCGCCTGTGTGAGGCTTTCGGAAATCCCGAGCGCAAATTCAAGACCATCCACGTCGGTGGCACCAACGGCAAGGGCTCCACATCGAGCCTCATAGCCTCCGTACTCACCGAGTCGGGGCGTCGGACAGGCCTCTATACATCGCCTCATCTTGTCGATTTCCGCGAACGCATCCGCATCGACGGCCAAATGATTTCTGAAGACGAGGTTGTGGATTTCATCAAGCGATACCGTGCTTTGGACCTGGGCCTCGAGCCTTCATTCTTCGAACTGACTACCATCATGGCATTCGATCACTTCGCCCGCCACGGAGCCGAGTGTGCCGTCATCGAAGTAGGCTTGGGGGGACGCCTGGATTCCACCAACGTGATTACACCCGAAGTATCGGTAATCACCAATATTTCACTTGACCATACCGCATTGCTCGGACACACTGAGCCGGAGATAGCCCGGGAGAAAGCCGGCATCATCAAGCCGGGTGTTCCTGCGGTCATAGGCCACGCTTCGGGGGATGTGCTGCGTGTTTTCACCGACACCGCAGCTGCCTGCGGCAGCCCCGTCATCTTAGCCGGGGAAAGTCCGGCTTACAGTTCAGCCACCCTCACAGATACACATTATATATATAAGAATACACCCTGGGGCGACCTCACGTGTCCGCTTACAGGCGACTGCCAGCCCGAGAATGCCAATACAGCTCTCCATGCTCTGCAGTTGCTCAGCGGTATCACACCGGAGTCTGTAGCCCGCGGCTTTGCCAATGTCACCGGCAATACCGGTCTTATGGGCCGCTGGACACAGCTCTCCGATTCGCCGCGACTCATATGCGACACGGGCCACAATCCGGGAGGATGGCAGCATCTCGCGCCACGTCTATGCAAGATCGCTTCCGAAGGCACGCTGCGTATGGTGATCGGTTTCGTGGCTGATAAGGACATCTCGCACATACTCGACAAAATGCCCCGCAACGCCATATATTACTTCACCTCACCATCCGTACGCCGCGGGCTTCCGGCGGCCGAACTTGCCCGCACGGCCGGCTCGTGCGGTCTCTGCGGCAGGATCTTCGAGTCGGTGGCTGATGCCGTCGATACAGCGCGCGCCGAAGCAGCCGATGATGACACAATTTTCGTGGGAGGAAGCACTTTTGTAGTCGCCGACCTGCTTTCTAAGTATGTTTAGCAACATACAAAAAAATTTGCCCGTTATCAGCTTTTTTCCGTAAATTGCGCTCCACAAGCACAACCCTTAAACCGGAATAATTAAACCTGATAACATGAAAGTATACAAAACCAACGAAATCAAGAACATAGCCCTGCTGGGCAGCAAGGGCTCCGGTAAAACCACACTCGCTGAGTCGATGCTCTACGAGTGTGGAGTTATAAAACGCCGCGGCACCGTTGATGCCAAAACCACAGTGAGCGACTACTTCCCTGTTGAAAAAGAATACGGATACTCGGTCTTCTCGACAGTATTCTATGCTGAATTCAACAACAAGAAGCTCAACGTAATCGACTGCCCGGGCGCCGACGACTTCGTTGGCAACGCCATCACGGCGCTCTCCGTCACCGATACCGGCGTGATCGTCATCAACGGCCAGTACGGCGTGGAGGTTGGCACACAAAATATCTACCGCACAGCCACATCGCTCAACAAGCCTATTATTTTCGCCCTCAATCAGCTCGACGGCGAAAAAGCCGACTTTGAGAACGTAGTGGAACAAATGCGCGAGATTTTCGGCCCGAAAATCACCCTCATCCAATACCCCATTGAGACCGGTGCAGGTTTCAACTCCATCATCGACGTCCTCCTCATGAAAAAACTCACTTGGGGACCCGACGGTGGCACCCCTACTGTCGAGGAAATACCCGCCGATCAGATGGACCGCGCCAAGGAGCTGCACCATACTCTCGTGGAAGCCGCCGCTGAAAACGACGAAGGCCTCATGGAAAAATTCTTCGAGACTGAGCGCCTCACCGAAGACGAGCTGCGTCTCGGCATCCGCAAGGGTCTCATCGACCGCTCGATTCTCCCGGTATTCTGCGTCAGCGCGGCAAAAGATATGGGCGTGCGCCGCATGATGGAATTCCTCGGCAATGTCGTGCCCTTCGTCGATGACATGCCCGCCCCCGTCAATACCGAAGGCGAGATCGTGAAGCCCGACCCCAATGGCCCTCTGAGCATATTCATGTTCAAAACTACTATCGAACCGCACATCGGTGAAGTCAACTATTTCAAGGTGATGTCAGGTACACTGAAGGCCGGTGCCGACCTCGACAATGTGACCCGCGGCAGCAAGGAGCGCCTCGCCCAGATATTCTGCGTATGCGGCCAGATCAAGACTCAGGTCGAGACACTCGAAGCCGGCGATATCGGTGCCACCGTCAAGCTCAAGGACGTACGTACCGGCAACACCCTCAATCAGAAAGGCCTCGACTGGGAATTTGACTTCATCAAATACCCTGCGCCAAAATATCAGCGCGCCGTGCGCCCCGTCACCGAAAGCGATGCCGAAAAGCTCAACGCTATCCTCACCCGCATGCATGAGGAAGACCCGACATGGCAGATCGAACAATCGAAAGAACTCAAACAGACCATCCTCTCCGGCCAAGGCGAATTCCATCTCCGTACACTCAAATGGCGTGTCGAGAATAATGACAAGCTCCCCATCATCTTCGAAGAACCCCGCATACCCTACCGCGAGACTATCACCAAGGCAGCCCGTGCCGACTACCGCCACAAGAAACAGTCGGGCGGCGCAGGTCAGTTTGGCGAAGTGCATCTCATCATCGAGCCTTACACAGATGGCATGCCCGCTCCTGATTCATTCAAGTTCGGCAACCAGGAATTCAAGATGAGCGTACGCGATACACAGGAAATCCCCCTCGCTTGGGGCGGTAAACTTGTGGTGTGCAACTGCATCGTCGGTGGTGCCATCGATGCCCGCTTCATCCCTGCCATCGTCAAGGGTCTCATGGACCGCATGGAGCAGGGTCCTCTCACCGGATCTTATGCCCGTGACGTGCGCGTATGTATCTATGACGGCAAGATGCACCCGGTCGACTCAAACGAAATCTCATTCCGTCTCGCCGGCCGCAACGCATTCAGCGAAGCATTCCGCTCCGCCAATCCCAAAGTGCTCGAGCCCGTATATGACGTCGAGGTATTCGTACCCGCCGATGTGATGGGCGACGTTATGAGCGACCTTCAGGGACGCCGCGCCATCATCATGGGTATGGCCAGCGAAAATGGCTTTGAGAAGATTTCAGCCAAAGTACCTCTCAAGGAAATGTCGAGCTACTCCACCGCTCTCAGCTCAATCACCGGCGGACGCTCTTCATTCACAATGAAATTCGCATCCTACGAACTCGTGCCCGGCGACGTCCAGGAAAAACTCCTCAAAGACTACGCCGAAAAGGCCGAGGCCGACGAATAAAATCACAGCTTAAGCTAAACGAGAAGGCCGTCCGACAAAATCGGACGGCCTCCTCTCTATTTTTATGAAAGAAAGTACTTAATAAAATGTCATTCCTCACCGGTCGCATGATATTCGATGAGACCGGGCATCGAACGAGGCACGATTTTCTTGATTGTGATTCCGAAATCGGCCGCCGCGCGCTCAAGTATCTTGCGATATGTCACCGCAGTGCCGCCGACGATGCACACACCTTGCATATGATCAAAATCGTAAGCCAGTACATTGCGGCTGAAAAAGAGACGGAAACCCGTATATATCAAGTCGTACACGTATTCCATATCGGCACGGTCAGCCAGAAATGACGCATAGTTGGCCAGGGAGCGGTTGGGGAGCGCGTTGGTATAGACGGCATCCATCAGCATATTATGTGTCACATTGAATTCCTCGAAAAATGCCGAGCAGATTTCCTCGGGTGCAATGCCCTTGAGCACGTCGGCCACCAGAAGCTGGCCCATATACGCACTTGAGCCTTCATCGCCGAGGATGTATCCGAGTGGCGCGATATTTTTCACGATTTCCTTGCCGTTGTACAGACAGGAGTTGGACCCCGTGCCGACTATGCACGCAAGCCCGGGCTCATGCACAAGCAGGCCGCGGGCTGCTCCGAGCAAGTCGCTCTCCACAGTCACCGGCGTGCGGAACTGTGCCACGAGCGAAAGCTCCATGATCTTATTTTTTTCTTTATTGGCGCAGCCGGCTCCATAGAAGTACACATGTTCCCAACGGCGCTTGAAAAAAGCCTCAGGCAATTCGAGCCTAAACGAATGCGACAGATCGCGGCGGG